>NZ_VPBR01000028.1:0-7434 GCF_013418645.1 Acinetobacter sp. YH12132 | reverse complement strand
TGTTCAAATGGCGATTCAGCGTTTAATTGGTTTTGGGAAAAAAGAAGAGTTTAAGGAAATTTTGGCAATTTTAAGAAAGCAGAATCCTGATAGGATAAGGGTTCTGTGAAATTTGTCGTGTACAGAGGATATTTTTATTATTTAACATAAAATCTCTCGGGCTATGGGGAGATTCATGCCGCGCGGCAGTTAAAAGAAGTCCGCTGTAAAATAAAAAATGCCATTGCAGCAAGCACGGGGGGCAATGTGAGTATGTCGAAGAAAATCGCCAACTTTCTGCCATCGCTCTGGTTACTCATGTGTTTAACAGTAAAGCTGATCTGTATTTATCCCAATTAGACCATGACACTGTGGACCTGTTTATTCAGGCACTACAAGATGACTTTATCCTGATCAATCATTATGGAGAAGCATTCGGTCATACCCGAATTCATGAATCATTTTTAAAGTTACGTTTGGAAGAATTTAAACTTATAGCCCTGGTTTTAGCCTTCAAGGCACAACAACAGACTGGGTCAAGTGAATTTCAACAGCAGAGGGTGGAAGGCTAATACCAGCGATCTATAAAAATGGTAGAAAGAGGGTACTGTTGCAAATAGGGACCTAAGTCGATGATATTCGCTTCAAAAAAGCTTAGACACACTTCACCCTGATGTTGGCCATAATAAAATGACGAAATTTATCCTTTAAGGCCATATGGCTGATCTGATTGTTCACCTTGACTTATTAAAATCGTGGAACATTGATCAAATAGTAAGCGTGGAACGTAATAAATCATAAAAAAGCCCCGATTGGAGAAAAGGGGCTTTAAAGATTGTATTATACCATTGAAAAATAAAGAAAAAATATAAGAATTTCGTATAAGGTGTATTATGTTAATTTTAGAGAAACTACTAAATTATATTGAGTTGTAAATATTTGAAAATTCCGTTAAGATATTTTGGATTAAATTCTATTGCTAGATAGCATTCGTGTTGACTCATCTCTCCAAAAAACTTTGGTTTTGTTTTCTTATGATTTTTGCCATAGGATGGAGTAGTGTGTCTGTTGCATCAGTAAAGATAATGCATATCAATATGCAAACTGAAATGAGCCAAGATCATTGTTTAGATCAAGCACAGCAAGTCACTCAACATGGTATTAATCACGAAGTACAGACGAATACCGATTGCCATAATCATTTAGCTCTTAATCAGAATATAGATCACAAAAAGTGTCAGGAATGTTCTAGCTTATCCTGCCAGACACAGATCTCATGTCTTCATTCTTTGCAAAGCTCGCTAGATCCCCTAGATACCTTCTATTCTATAGATCAGCCTAATTTTTATTACCCCAACCAATATCTAAATGGGTATTGGCAAGAAATTTCACGTCCCCCTAAAGCTTAACCAATTTTTTTAAAATTTATTTATTTTTCAAAAATTAAGGTTAAGTTATGTCTCATAAAATTAGTTCGTACCTATTAGCAGGTATTTGTTTTGCATCGTCGCCTTTGGTTTTTGCCGAAGTGCGTGAATATCAGCTTGTTATTGATGAAGCAGTGGTCAGCCCAACTGGAAAGCCTGTAAAGCGCATTACCGTAAATGGTCAATTTCCTGCGCCTTTGCTTGAGTTTGAAGAGGGTGATGAAGCCATCATTCGCGTGAAAAATAATTTAAAAAACCAAGATTCTTCTATTCATTGGCACGGACTGTTGTTGCCGGGCATTATGGATGGTGTACCGGGATTTAATGGTTTTAACGGTATTAAGCCTCAAAGCGAGTATGTTTATAAATTCAAGATTCGCCAAAGCGGGACTTATTGGTATCACGCTCATTCTAAAGGACAGGAACAGGACGGCTTATATGGTTCTTTTGTGATTTATCCAAAAGGTAAAACACCATTGGCAGCACATGAAAAAGCTGAACGTGACTATGTGGTGATGTTGTCAGATTTTCATGAAAAAACCAGTGATCAAATTCAGAAAGATCTTAAAATTTCAGCTGAATATTATCAAGATCAGCGTGAAACCTTGGGTGATGTTTGGAAGCAGGTTAAACGTGATGGCATAAAAGCGACATGGTCTGACCGCAAAATGTGGAATCAGATGCGTATGCTAAAAACCGACATGTCGGATGTTACAGGTTATACCTTCCTCATTAATGGCAAAACACCTGAACAAAATTGGACAGGAATGTTTAAACCGAATGAAAAAATTCGCCTACGTTTTGTGAATGCATCTGCGATGTCTTTCTACGATGTCCGTATTCCTAACTTGAAAATGACTGTGGTCAGTGCTGATGGTCAGCCTGTAAAACCTGTTGCTGTGGATGAGTTTCGTATTGGCACAGCTGAAACTTATGATGTGATTGTGGAGCCAAAAGGCGGACATTATCAAATTGAAGCTGAGTCAATTGACCGTTCAGGCTATGCGATTGGTACACTGCACAATGAACTAAATCCTATGACACATGGCATTCATATGCCTGCACCACGTCCACGCTCACTTTTGACCATGGAAGATATGGGACATGGTGGCGGTGATCATGCAGGAATGGATCATTCGAAAATGAACCACGGCAATATGCAAGGCATGGATCACTCGAAAATGGATCATTCAAAAATGAACCATGGCGATATGCAAGGCATGGATCACTCGAAAATGGATCATTCACAGCATGGCACAGCAAAACCACAAGAAAATGATCAAGTGGTTTATGGTTGGGCAAATGCATCTACACCTGCGGGCAATAAAGCCTTGCAATATAGTGATTTAAAATCTTTAGAACCGCAAAAAGATACTCGTGAAGCTAGCAGTGAATTAGTAGTGCGTTTGGGCGGTACTATGGAGCGTTATATTTGGACGATTAACGGTAAAAAATTCAGCGATGCTGAGCCATTAAAAGTGAAGTATGGCGAGCGTATCCGTATCAAATTTATTAATGATAGTATGATGGCGCACCCCATGCATTTACATGGCATGTTTATGCAGTTGGAGAATGGTCAAGAGTCGGTAGATATGCCGAATAAACACACATTGATTGTACCACCGGGTAAAACAGTGACTGCTTTATTAACTGCGGATGAGTTGGGCGAATGGGCAATCCATTGTCATTTGTTGTATCACATGAGTGCAGGAATGATGAACAAGTTGATCGTGGCAAATGTTAGCGATGAACAAGTGTCTACAACGCCAATTCAAGGTACAAATTCGACTCAAACTCACCAAGTAACTGAGCAAAAAGGAGCTGGACATGCACATCACTAATTTTGTATTTAAAGCGTTTTTTTCTGTTGCGGTATTGAGTTTAACAAGCTTAAGTTTGGCGCACGAAGGGCATCATTCAACTGCTCAGACTGATGGAAAAAATGTACCATCAATGAATCATCAAGCGATGTCTGAGATGGATCATTCACAGCATTCTCCACAAGAGCATGCACAACACATGCAGATGATGGGGAAAATGAATCATACTGCACATTCAGCACCGATGAACCATCAACATGCAGGTCATCAGCCAATGCATCACAAATCAACAGAGAAACAGCAAGATCAAAAAGTACAGAAAGGAGATCAACATGCGCACCATTAATCTTTTTTCTAAAACTGTTTTAGCAAGCTCTTTGTTGATGGTCAGTGCAGTGAGTTTGGCACATAATGGTGAAGATCATAGTGCGCCTGAAAAAATGACAGTTGCTACATCTTCTAGTCAAAATCAGCCGATGCAAATGGATCGCTCTCAAATGAACCATAGCCAAATGAATCAGGCACAACATCAGGCAACATCTACGGTTAATCATTTACATCATGTACCAGATGCGAATGCTCAGCAGAGTTCGCATTATGATCATCGCTCAGAACACGGTGCGCAAATTTATGCGATTACGACAGTGGACAATAAGTGGCTTGTCAATGAAGATGGCACAGGTGATTTAAAGTCAGAGTTTGAAACCCGTATTGGCACAGATGAAAATAAGGTTTTTATTAAAATTCATGCCGATAAAGAAGAATCGCATGATGCACATTATGATGCCAAACTTTTATATAGCCGTATGATTTCAGACTTTTGGGATGCACAGATTGGTGCACGTTATCGTAGTGAAAAAGTTGAACTCAATGATCATCGCAAAGACACCGAAGAAAATGTTGATGCGGTGATTGGCTTACATGGTATGGCGCCATATTTCTTTGAAACTGATGCTTATCTCTATGCGGGAGAAGACAATTATGCGGGCTTTAGCCTAGAAACGGAACGTGATTTTCTGATTACGCAAAAGTTGATTATTCAACCTTATTTAGAGTTGGATGCTATCTTTAGTGATGACTCTAAATATGCGAAAAAAACTGGTTTAAGCAGTGCAACCGCAGGGTTTGAAACTCGCTATGAAATCAGTAAAAAGATCATGCCGTATATCGACATTGCCTATGAGTATTCAAAAGGTAATGATGAAACGTCGTGGCAAATAGAATCAAACTCTGAGAAAGGTTGGTTATATGGAGCTGGTGTTAGATTTAGATTTTAATTAATTTAATGATTACTAAATAGCTTTATTTAAATAAAACTCTAGCTTAATGTGGCCGGAAGCAAAATGTTAACTTATTTTGCTTCCTTCCATTTAACATAATGGCTGTTATGCGAAGTCGACTTGTAATGCAATTTGCATTACAATATTCCTAGTACATTAAATACTTGGGAAATATGATGGCTACTGTTAACTTCAGGATCGATGAAGCCCTTAAAGAAAAATCTTATTCAATCCTTAAAGAGCAAGGTATTACACCTACGGATTTCTTCACTAGTATTCTTGAGTATGTTGCTACGACTGGGAAACTGCCTGTCAAAAAAGCTTTGCTTTCAGAAGAAGATGAAGAATTATTAGCTCTTGTCCGTAAGCGCATTAATGATCCTAAAGAGATGTTTGAGGAAGTCACATTAGATGACTTATAAGCTTTTACGTCACAAGGACTTTACAGCAGAATGGGAAAAACTCCCTGTTGCTATACGAGATCAATTTAAAAAGAAACTAGCCAAAGTCATAGAGCAGCCACATATTCCAAAGAATATGCTTAGAGGCGATCTTGCAGGTTGCTATAAAATCAAATTATTAAAAGCTGGTGTCCGACTTGTCTATCAAGTTAAAGATGATCAGGTAGTTATCCTGCTCATTACCGTCGGAAAACGAGCTGATAGCATAGTTTATGACGAAGCGAAAAAGCGAATTAAAGACTAAAAATGGGAGCTTAAAGCTCCCATTTTTGTGTTATTCCCAAGTAGAAATGTCCTATACAGACATTTCCAAGTCAAGCACAGGATTCAGATTTCGTTGTTGAATTGCTGTTTTCTGTGCACGTCTTCTTGGCATAGATTGAGAACGATTGCGTTTGTATTGCTGTTCCAATTCTTCATGCTGTTGTTGAATATGATTGAGAACAGCACCTAAACGTTTATTCTCAACAATCTCTCGCTGGTTCAGCTGACTTAATTTATCGAAGATGCTGTAATTGATTTTTCTTCCCTGATATTCAATCGCGACTGTACCATCCGGGTATTCTAGGAACTCAAGATACTTACCAATCAATCTTTGGTTTTCTTCCGTGTTTTCCAGGAGATATACGCATTTATCATAAGTAATCGTCAGGCTATTCGTGACTCTGCGGGGTTCACGCCAAGTAAAAACATCATCTAACTCCTCAGCAGTTTCAGTAACAGTCCGGTGTAAATCCTTGGGATTAAAAGCCATCTTGGCGAACTTCTGATTGAACTGCTCAATGAAGCAGGGTAGCCAGGCATTCGCTTGCTCAATCGAACAGATGCCTTCCAGGCGCATTTCTTTGATCAGACGGTCCTGAAGCGTTCTATTGGCCCGTTCTACACGGCCTTTGGCCTGTGGTGAATTAGCGAAGATAATATCGATATTCAGGGTGCTGAGTACGCGCCCAAACTGGGTAATCTTGGTGTCTTTCTTACTGCTTTGATTCACCCTGAAGACTGAATGTTTATCGCTGTAAAATGCCAACGGCTTACCATGCTGCTCAATATACAAACGTGTTGAAATCATATAGTCAAAGGCTGATTCTGATTCACAGAAGCGTAAATGCTGCAATTTTCCTGTGGCATCATCGATAAACACCAGCAGACAGCATTTAGGGGCTCGACCTTCAAACCAGTCATGGTGTGAGCCATCAATTTGAATCAGTTCACCATAACAGTCCCGGTTATAACGAGGCTGATACGGGCGTTTCAGATGCTTGGATCGAGGAATCCATAAATCGGCTGCAATCATCCAAGAACGTAGTGTTTCCACCGAAATGTCGAATCCATGAATGGTAGTGAGCTTTTCATGCGCTAAAGTGGGTCCGAAACCATGCAGTTGATCCGAAACAATATTGAGGCACTTGAGTCTGAGTTCTTCAGGAAGCCTGGAGTTGCTGATTTGACCACGACCGGCATGGGCTAATGCAACTGGGCCTTGAGCTTTGTATTTCTGCAGTAAGCGTCTGATCTGACGCTCTGAAATATGAAGTAACTGAGCAGCCTGGGACTGGGTTATGCGTTGATCACAGATTTCCTGCAAGACCGACAATCGTTTAAGTTCTTTATCCGACATAGACACCAACATATCAAACCGTCCGCTAAGGAAATTGCAAAAATGCATATTCTAAAAGCGGACATTTTTACTTTGGAGAAACCGGACATTTCTATTTTGGGCTTACATTTTTGGCTTCGTATAAGGTGTATTATGTTAATTTTAGGAAAGGCTCTAGACTAGCAGAATGATTATGTTAGTCTAGAGCCATATAATTAACATTATTGAAGTATTTTACATGGCAATTTTTCGACATTCTTCTGCACACTGACGGCAAGCCTCAGCACATTTTTTACAATGATCATGTGAATGTTTTTCACACTCTTCCGCACAATATTCACAGATCTTAGCACAAAGCTCACAAATCTCTTTGAGGAAAGGTGAGTTATGTTGTTGCATACGCACACATAACTGACAAATATCTGCACATTCTAGACAACGTTGAATACATTCACGCATCATCTCTAAATCTTTTTCTTTTAAACAAGAAGTTGCACATTCAGTACAAATAAGTGAACAGTTTGTACATGCAGAAATACACTCTGAAAATTCCGTATTAATCATTTTTTACTCTCAATTTATATAATCAAAGAAATAATTAAAACATAATTTTTTTCTACTAATTATTTTAAATTATTAGTAAATGTAATACATAATGTTAATTTATATGAATAATGTTAATTTTACCTAAATCTTATTTATATTCCAAATTATTAAAAAACTGTTTTTAATTAGGATAGGGTAATCCCCCCTAAAAATAATAGGATCTAAAAGTAGAATTTTCTCTTAAGATACGAGCAGGAGATTCTGCATGAAAACATCTAAATTTACTGACAGTCAGATCATGTCCATCTTGAAACAGGCAGA
>NZ_VPBR01000027.1:0-8366 GCF_013418645.1 Acinetobacter sp. YH12132 | reverse complement strand
GTGTCTGAAACACTGATATAGCAATACATTGAGACTGGCCGTAAAGCTTTTTAAAAGCTTTTTAAAAGCTATTAAAAGCTTTTAATAAAGCTTTTAAAATTAGTAAATGAAAAAATAAATGAAAAATTGCCCTTGGTTTTCGCTACGCTCAAACTCTATTGAATCTCGCTTTCGCTCGATTCGTGGGGCAATTTTTAGTTAATATTCTTGTTACTTTAAGAAAAGGCAAAAGCAACTCGGAATTCGCTTCGCTCATAAGTTTTTTATGCTCGCTTCGCTCGGTCTAGGTGCAAAGATCAGCATGTGATCTACTTTCAATTTGTTGAAGCAAATATTTTAAAAAGCAGTTTTTCAGGGAGTCTAGGCGCAAATTTTCGTTGTGTCGCTCGTAGACACTCGCTAAAGAGGATCTGAGATGAGCAAAGATAAAAAAGATGAAGATTTGGTTTCTCTCTCGATGAAGAACTTCAACAAACCACGATGGTTTAGAGCCAATGAAGATGGTGTCTTTTGTGAAGTAACTTGGGAGGAGTTCTTTAAAAACCATGATGACCCAACAGGGTTAGAAGATTTTATGACAGATCGAGAGCAAGATACACCAAGAGATGTGGATTTATAGCGCATGGTTTGCTGTATTTGGCGTTTTATTGGTCATTCCTATTCTACCTATAGGTTTTAGTTTAAAGTGCCTTAAAACGCAAATGGTGAGCATTTAGACAACCCACCTCGTTTCGATATTCTGTTGGCAAGAATATCCGAGGGGGTCTAAAAAATGCTTATAACGTATGCACCGTAAAATTTTGTCGAAGTGCCGATTGCCAACCAACCAACACCAAACTTTAAAACGCTAATTTTATTCATAAAATCAGAAAATATTTATCCTATGGTGGATAACAACCTCGAAAAACTATGTCTTCAGAAGTTTAGTTTAGTTCGAGCGACCAACTCGAACAGCAGGGGAGACCAATCCCCATTTAACCTTTTTGACTCTCCTGTGGCTTTAAATCCACAGCCTTCAAGCACTATGACCATGCAGGAAGTAACACACTCAACTACAGTCCCCTATAGCCTCAACATCACTCTTTCGCAAAACCACGATTCCCTTAACAAGTCATTTCTGACAACGGTAGCTATGGTTTTTTAACCAACTTTTGATAAAACAACTCAAAAGAAAATTCTTATTGATTATCAATTTTACCTGTAATTATAGATTACTATCTATTTTACAAATAAAAACAACAACTTATTCAGAATTATTACAGTACAACTTCGGCAAAAATCTGCCTTATATGCGCTACTAAAGATCGCTCCAACACATCTATGTCGATAACTAAAAATTTAGTTATTCAAAAACTTAGGTGACAAAACCTAATGACATAAAAGTGCGTCCCAAGTTATCAATTGAAGTCTTAACAAGCAGTACGTTCATCCACTAAGTTTCTAAGCTTTTTCCTTGCTTTTCGGTACGCAGTTCCAAAATACCGATTCCGCAGCTTAAAAAATATCATCATGGGTAGAACACTTACTTAGCACAGTCGATGAGGATCTCTCCCCACCTTTAACACGTTTAAGCTATACATCGACCTTTCGAGCCAAAATGGAATGTCATCACGACAAATTCACCACCTGACCCAAAAGTGCCACTCTCGCCAGCTTTCACCTTGATCGCCTGTACCCTCTCGAATACCGCAGAAGCCATCGTGTGTGCCACGCACCTCGCCAAACCATAAAGATTCAGCGAAGAACGGTAGTTATTAACGCTACTCTCCATCTATGGATTTCACTCACTATTTCTTCAAAAGCAGGATTTCAGCCCTTTCAGCCTAGAATGGGGTTTAACCCATTCGCCACCTTTCGGTGATTCCGTTTCCTTGTCGCCCAACTTCAAGAACCAACAATGAAGTGGATTGAGTAGAATTTGAGGGTAGGCAAAAGCCACCCCTCATCAGCCCTCATCAAAGCGTACCGAGCTACGTTTCCGCAGCAGTCCGCTTCGTCAAGCAGTTTTCAGGCTGTCAACCTTTCCACTGTGAGCTGTTGAAAATCAAAATTTTTAGTGTGCCTAACGGCACACTAAAAAACGGTTAGGTCTTTTAGGTGCGTTGGTCAGACACACTTCACAACTGATGAGAAAATCATAATGCACAAAAAATATGCTGTCTAGGTGCGTTCGCATGGAACTACTTATTACCCTCTTACAAACACCGTCTAGAAGTCCTTAAAACTTGCTTCGCAAGTTCACCATAGCTTCGCTATGGAAAAAGCAAAAAACAGCTAAAAACCAAAAATCCTTTTACTCGATTACAATGCTAGTTTTTGATCAAAAAACAGCGTATTTTGTGAATTAACCCTTGATAACAATGATTGGAAATATTTTGGATGATAATTTTTAGTCCACACACAAAATTTACAATGCAACGGCTCGCTGACCATGTTGCCAATGGCGCATATTTTTATTTCAGCTTTGAGTACGACAGTTCTAAGAAATCCATTGAATCCGTTTTGGATAAGATGACAGAGCGTTATGAGTTGGGTATTTCACCAAGACAGCGTTCTTACCGCCTAGAAAAGGGTCATCCTATTTGCACGATGATCGTGCAAAGAGATGTCTTTAATGAAAATAAATGGTTTCTGTATTGCTTATTCACTACGCCTACAAGTAGAGATTTCAATACTTTCAACGGTATTGAGATTAATAAACTTGCCAAAGAGTCGGAGCGTTTGAAGATTCAGACTCTTAAAGAGAAGTACAAAGGCTTTAAGTGGGATCTTGATTCGATCTCAGCAGAAAAGACCTTGATTGCAGACTACTTCAAAGATAATGAGCCAAAACAATTTGTCTTAAAAAATCCAATTGCTGTCAAACCTACTGCCCTGGTGACTATGGAGCTTTTTAGAGATACGCATAAGACTTATAAACAGCTCATCTTGGGTGATGAAAAAGACTACAAAGACAGAGTAAGGGCTTATACGTGGACTTGGCGATATACAAAGCAAAGTATTGAAAAAATTAAAACTAAATTTACTGATTCTATTAATAAATTGGCTAGTCAAAAAAATAGTTCTCTAGCAGAGAAGAACCGAGCCGACATTAAAAATCTATTCCTGATGGTTGAAACATGGTCTGTTTTCAAAGCAAGCCGTTCCCAAGCAGGGCAGATTATCCATTTTGCACAGCGTTTTTTAAAGTACAGGTCTAAGAAGCAGAAAACATGGATGCAGATGGAAATTGCTACACCACACTTGACCTATCTACCCCGATTGCCGACCTATGCGGATACGATCCATGAATATAATTACAGACGTAATCTTTTTGATGAATATGGTGTGGAAGTGCCTTTGAAACTCATTAAAGACTACTATGGTGGTGGCTATTACAACATACCGATTCAAGCCTATGTAGCTAAAGAATTAGAAATGCGTGAGAATGGCAAAGCCATTGCTCAAAAAGCGGATGAGCTTTACTTACAAGTGCTTGAAAATGAGTAAATCCGCTAAGAGAAGCTATTAAATACGGACTTTGAATAGGTTCTAACATGCAATTTTTCAAAAAAGATTGAAAACCATTTTAAAGCTTTCGACTTAACCTTTTTTTACATCAATAATGGCTTCATTTAATGTCAGCATACTTTTTGAAACACCACCTTGTTGAGCTGGAGCGAAATTCTTTCAATTGCCAAGAATCTACTGATTCGTGGTATTGACCGAATTGTTTATAATAAGAGATATCTCCCTTAACCTCAACATTTCCCTTGTCAGGAGCTATATCATTGTTAATGATCTCCAACAACGTCGTTTTTCCACTTCCGTTTAACCCGACTACACCAATAATATCGTTCTTAAAAACAGTTAATTTATCAAAAGTAAAAAGAAGCTTGCCTCCAAAATATTTTTCTATTCCTCTCATTTTTATCAATTCCATACAATCGCCTCCCTTTCTAGCGATTAAGTTAATAAACATATTAAATCATTAATTAGTTTTTGTAGTTTAGAGAGTTTATTTCTTAGGGTTTCTATTCCTCAATTATTCCGTATCCTTCTGGTGCAGGAATCCCATGTTCCGAAGAACGACTGACTGATTCCCACTCTTTCCATGTAAATATACGTTTTTCTGCATTTTCAACAGCTAAATCATATACAAGGCTTCCCAGAACTAATCGGAGAGGCGGATTCTCACTATTAACCAGTTTCATTATAGCTTCGGCGGCTAACTTAGGATCACTATCCACCGATTCGTTTGAATATTGTTGGGCCAACTTTTCACGTAATGAATCATACTCTTTTTTCTGTGTAGTAAAACTCATTTTTAAGTATAGATTCGTCCAGTAACCTCCAGGTTCTACGATAGATACTTTTATACCAAAATGTGCAGCTTCTTGTGCTAAAGCCTCGCTAAATCCTTCTAAAGCAAATTTACTAGCGCTATAGATTCCCGACATTGGACCACTAATCAGTCCACCAATACTAGATATCTGGATAATATGACCTGATTCTTGTGCCCGCAAGTACGGCATAACAGCTTGACTTACCCATACTGTACCGAAGAAATTAGTTTCCATTTGGCTTCTAACTTCATCTTCACTAAATTCTTCAATCATTCCCATTACCATATTCCCTGCATTGTTAATGACAATATCGAGTCTTCCAAAATGTTTAATGGCAGTTTCCACTGTAGTCGAAACAGCACTTCTATCAGTAACATCAAGACTTAAAGGAAGTAACATTCCTTCAAACTGGCATTTTAACTCATTCAGTTTTTCAATATTTCTAGCAACACCAACAACCTTCTCTCCTGACTCCAATGCTTTTTTTGTGAATTCGTATCCTAGTCCACTGCTTGCACCTGTAATAAACCACACACGTGTATTTTCATTGTTATTAAATGTCATAAATAATCTCCTCGGTAGTGTTTCAAAAAGTATGCTGAAGAAAAAGCCGATTGGATTTTGATAAAATAGAGAAATGCAAATAACTCTAGCAATCAAATGTCCAACCTGCCTCAGTGATAGTATAAAGAAAAATGGTATCAAAGTAGATGGGAAACAAAACTATCAGTGCAAAGACTGTAAACGTCAGTTTATTGGTGATCATGCACTGAGCTATCTAGGATGTAAGTCAGGTATTACTCGTAAAATATTACAGTTGATGGTCAGAGGCAGCGGTATACGAGATATTGCTGAAGTTGAGCGCATCAGTATCGGTAAAGTTTTACGTACTTTAACTGAATCAACCTATGAAATTCAGCCTCAGCAAAGTCATTATGAATCTCTCGAAGTAGATGAGTTCTGGAATTTTGTTGGAAATAAAAAGAATAAACAATGGCTTGTTTTTGTTCAAAAGTCATATTTTACCTCGGAGAAACCGGACATTTTTATTGGTGAGAATATAGACACTTTAAATGGGTTCTAACACTCTCGTTTCGTATAACAGCCATTATGTTAAATGTATAACTTTATAAAGTGTTAATTTTAAAGTCTTCCAATGTTTTGCCTTTTTCTTCTAATAAATTATGAACAAACTCAGGCTCTAATTTCAGCATCAGTTCAATAGCATCATGGATTTTCCAAAATTGTAATTCAGGATGATCTATTATTTGGATTAAATGGTTTTTAATTAAAGGAATATATTCATCGTATTTTTCATCATCAATTAACCAAAATAAGCGACTAATATCAAATGGTTCTGTATTAGATATTTCTATAATCTTTTGTATAGGATGAAATATTTTTATTCTAGCCTGCTCACCAAATCCTAGATCAGCTTGGAATGCCCAATAACGAACAAAAGCGCTAAGTACATGCTGAAGTGTATCATCATAACCATGTAAACGATGATCTATATAACCATCTAATTTATTTTCATTTAATAAATTTACTAATGCATCAAAACCAGAGGATTGTCCCCAATTAGTCAGAAGTTTTGCTGCCTTAAATACAATATTTTCATCAGAAGAATTTAATAAATTTATGACTTGTTCTATACGATCTTCAGGAATATCTTCTGGATCTAAATCTGTTGCATCACATGCGTAATCTGCATGAGTAGGAACGTCATGCAGTAATACAGAAATTTCTTTATTCATTAAGTCACTCATTAATAATTATCTTAAGATTTCCTAAAATTAACATAATACACCTTATACGAAATGTGTTATAATTTTCCTTAGAAATCAATGCTGTAGTTTCTAGTTTATAGCCCAATCACACCCGATTGGGCTTTTTTTATGACTTTTCACGTTCCACGCTTAATAAGTAAGCAATGTTCCACACTTTTGTTTAGCTAAAAATAACAATAAAACCTTACTCATCTGTAAAAACTGCCCGAGCTAAACGGCCCAATAATCCCCTTTTTTTAGGTTCCGGTTCAACGTGTTCAGGAATAGGTATACGCTTGTTGTCTTCCCCAAAAGTAGTCAATGCGTCATAGTTCGACTCAATCTCTGGCCGAGGATCTGTTGCTATATTTAGATTAGTAGATTCATTTAGCTTACTAGTATTTTCTTGTTTTGGCTGTTCTAACGTGCCTTTAAACTCAATTCTATGAGTGAGATCTTCAATATGTTGCATCAAAGACTTTTCTCTTTGATTTGCTAAATCTAACTGATTTTTGAGTAAAGAAATTTGATCTTTTAATACATTTTCAATTTCAGACTGAACGTGTACCTGTACATCCTTCTGGACTTGTTCAGTACGTGTACTGGACTGAACACTGACTGGATTGCCATAAACTCTGATAAGTTCCGATAAGTCTATAAGTCCATCATGATCTCTTGATAATTCACCACTTTTTATAGATTCATAGATTGTTGTTCTTGATTTTTTAAAAGCTTTACTTGCGTCCATTATGCTAAATTTTGTTTTGTTCAATGTAATCCCTCAGCGCGTGTTTAAGCATGTTCATCTGAACATCTTAGCTGAACATATATCTTATTTTGAATTAAATCGTACTTTTCTAGGTATAGCAGCAATTTTTCAAACTTTTTGTTCAATAGTAAAGTCGATATTGAATTCTGCTAGTTTTTCAATCCATCTATTACCTTCGTTATTTTTAAAATCAATTTTTATTCTTTCTACTAATTCGTCTGTAGTCTCACCAGATTCTTTGAATCTCAAGCTCAATTCTTCACTTTGAATTATCGTTAAATAAACCATTTTTGCAGTTATTTTATTTTGCTCTTGGTTACTACCAGTTTCACTTTGTTGATTAGCTCCAATAGTTTTCTTTTTTCTAACTATAAAATTAACATGACTAGCTTTGCGTCCTTCTTTCTTGACTGCTTTAAACTCAATAGTAAGTTCTGTTTTAGAGTTAATGTCATCAATGTGGGGTTTAAGAATAGTACTTTTGAAATCTCTATATTCTGGGTATGAATTTTCTGCCAGACCTAAAGCACTTTTTAATTCTTTGATGGATACATCGAAATTAGACCGAAATTCATTTTGTACCAAGAATGGGTAAAGTTTTAAACCGTGACCATGTAAGGCAACAGCCGATTTAACTTTAAATTTTGTATACGAATTTTGTTTATTAAAAACATACATAATGTATAGGGCAAAATGCGTGAAAGAAATATAAAAACATCCATCCTTGTATGAGCATGTACTAATGAGTCTTGTTCGAATATCTCGATCTTTTCCAGGATGATAAAAAACTACACTGTGGTCGTAGAGAGCATCTACTACTCGGTTTAAGGCTACATAAGCACTGCTTGGCTTTAAGCCCGTCAATTCAGCATATTCTTTAGCTGTTACAGTGAATTCTGTTGTTTCATTGGGATCTGATGCTAGCCGAACTTTAGGGCTAAAAAAGAATAGCAATTTTAGAATATCGTCTTTTGGTGATTTCTCATGCTTCAATTGCCAGAAAATATTTTGAAAGACAGCATAGTCTTTTGGATAACGTTTGGCAGGTGCTGAAAGAGGAAAAAGAGATTTGTCATGTTCCTCAAAATTTTTAATTTTCTTTAATGATACAGCCATCTAAAATCACTATTCTTCTATTATGTGGTGGTATTTTTAATGCTACTTACCCCCACTTATTAAGTCAAGCATATCTTGATTACCACCTAACATTTCGCCCCCACTAACCTAACATTTCGCCCCCACTAACCTAACATTTCGCCCCCACTAACCTAACATTTCGCCCCCACTAACCTAACATTTCGCCCCCACTAAAAGTCAAAAACCTAACATTTCGCCCCCACTAAAAGTCAAAAACCTAACATTTCGCCCCCACTTTAGTGTCTGAAACACTGATATAGCAATACATTGAGACTGGCCGTAAAGCTTTTTAAAAGCTTTTTAAAAGCTATTAAAAGCTTTTAATAAAGCTTTTAAAATTAGTAAATGAAAAAATAAATGAAAAAT
>NZ_VPBR01000026.1:0-13521 GCF_013418645.1 Acinetobacter sp. YH12132 | reverse complement strand
ATGAGGCATGTTCCGCGTCCTTGCAATACTGTGTTTACATACAGTCTATCGCTTAGCGGAAAGTTCTTTTACCCTCAGCCGAAATGCCTGCCGTTGCTAGACATTGCCAGCCAGTGCCCGTCACTCCGCGGTCTTCACTGCGTGATCGAGTTGATCGACACCCGCCGTGACACGCTCCATGAAGTGCCTGCCTGCGTCTGTTAGCCGAACGCCCCGCGCATGGTGCTCAAATAGCAGGACACCAAGGTTATCCTCCAGCGCTTTCACACGCGCGCTGACGCTCGACTGGCTGATACCAAGTGCCTTGGCCGCATGCCGAAAATTCAGATGCTCGGCGACGGCGATGAACTGAACAAGGGAAATGAGCGGTATCCTGCCAGACAGGATACCGACATTCACGAGGTTTCGATGGTTAGTGCGCCGCATCGGAGCGGGCCTGCTACCAGTCGTCGGTTAGACGACTGGCGACTTCTCGGTGGCAGCCCCACGGAGCCGAAGGAGCACCAGCCCCAACGAAACCAGTACCGCCATCGCCGTGGCGTAACAGATCACGGGCCACGCTGTGTCACCGTTTAAAAGTGCCACCGCCAATGTCCCGACAATGCTGACTATCAGGCTTTGAACGCAGAAGTAGAACGCGACCGCTGATCCCGCGATGTCGTCGAACTCTGCCAAAGCGCCGTTCGCGGTAACGGACACCGTGAAGACAATACCGACCGCGACAACCCACATCGGTAGGATGAAGGTGAGGAATGACGGCGAGCCGTAAAGTTCGCCGATCCCCAACAGGACCGCTCCGCAAACAAGCAACGCCATCCCACGCGCCACGCATCCTGCGATGCCCCATCTGGCGACAAAGGACTTCGCGAAACGGGTTGTCACGATCATTACAAGCGCGACAGTGGCGAAGGCAAAGCTGAATCCGATCTCGGAATATTCCGCTTGGCCTATGAGCACACGGGGAGCCGTCGAGAAGAAGACGAAGTAGGTGCCCATACCGGCGCTAAAGCCGACAGTGTAAACCCAAAAAGCCGGACTCGCGAAGATCGGCAAGACAGATCGGCGCGTCTTGACTTGATCCAGAGGGCGGGTTTCGTGCCACCTGAAACCCGCATTTAGGAGTGCGAGCATCGCCAGTATAGCCAAAGTAATGAATATCGCCTGCCATCCCAAGAACTCGCCGATCAATACTCCGGCGATAGGGCCGAGCGCAGGCACGAACGCCAGCATCGAACTGAAAAGGCCGTAGATGACGACACCCTCAGGACGGTTGGCATAAACGTCGCGAACCGTCGCGAACGTCGCCACCAGCATGGCCGACGCGCCCACTGCTTGAAGTAGACGGAAAGCGACAAAGGCCGGTGCAGTTGAAGACCAAGCTGCTCCCAGAGACGCAATGACGAAAGCCGTTGCGCCCGCAAGTAGAATTGGCCGTCGCCCGATTCTGTCTGAGAGCGGACCAAAAATCACCTGGCCCACGCCGAGCATCACCATATAGAGGCTCAACGTGAGTTGGATCATAGCGGGCGTCGTGTTCAGGATGCCGGGCATCGCTGGAACGACAGGGAGATAAATATCCATCGCCAGTGAAGCGAGGATGTCGAAAGGAGCCATCAGCAGCAGTGCTGCCGGCAGCGTATAGGCCCACGCGGGGCGTGTGGTGGTCATGACGAATCAACCCTCGATTAAGGAATACCGGGCGACGTCTGCTCGTCAGCAATCAGATGAGACTAGCCTTACAGAGCGCCGCAACAACAATACTGGTTGTTGCGGCTTACTTGTCTGCTGACTTGGAATTTCCCATCTGATTACTCCACGCTTACGAATATGAATTGCTACATTTTATCCGATTATCTTTTGCTTCGCAATGCGGCATGGGCGCACTCAGCGTTCCAGCCCCCTCTGCCGCCCTAACTGCCACGACACCGACCCGCCCTGCACGATGCCCATAACCTCGCGGCCGAGTTGGCGGTCGATGATCGGCCGCCACGGGACAAGGGTGAACTCATGGGATTTCTCGACCACGGCGAACTTGCCGCTCGATAGATGCACGGTTCCGGTAAACTTGCCGCTGACGCTCTCGCCGTCCGTGGCGGCGCGGAACGGCAGGCCCTTACTCAAAGCCATATCCGATCCGACGCCGGCTACCTCGCGCTCCCGCAGGATGGCGAGAAGGTTGCGCCGGTAGAAGACGCGGCTGTCCCGGCTGCGGGTGGCGTCGCCCTGTTCGATATGGTGCTCGCGGCGCTGGTCCATGGCTTCGCGGACTTGTTGCCCGAAGCCGGTTGGCGCAAGGTCGGCCGTCTCGCCGTGGATCAGCCGCCGGTCCAGCCAGGTCGCGCCGTCCGATCCGATCTGTTTGTTCAGATCGACCGGGGAAAGGACGCGAACGCTGGCCTGACTGTCTCGGCCGGCGTCATGGGCGGCGGCACGGCTGACCAGATCATCGGGGATGCGCCATTGGTCGGCGTCGATCCGCTCGACGATACCGGCCCGGCGTAGCGCCTCCAGCCGGCGCACATGGGCATCGACATAGCCCTCATAGTCGCCGCCTGGAACGCGGCACGTATAGGAAGAATAAACGCCCTTTTCACCCAAGTCCAACAGCTTTGGACCGCAGTTGACTCTTTCGACACCCCTGCGATGCAACCCAATCCGGCTGACGGGGAGCCAGCAACGCTGAAAATTTGGCACTGTTGCAAATAACCACGAATGGTAAGCTGAAGACTGTTTTAGCTAAAGGTGCAGCATATGAATCCTTTCCATGGTCGGCATTTTCAGGGCGAAATCATTCTTTGGGCTGTGCGCTGGTATTGTAAATATGGCATTAGCTATCGTGAACTGCAGGAAATGCTGGCCGAACGGGGTGTGAATGTTGATCACACGACTATTTACCGTTGGGTTCAACGTTATGCTCCTGAAATAGAAAAACGTTTACGCTGGTATTGGCGTAATCCTACAGATCTGAGCTCGTGGCATATTGATGAAACCTATGTAAAAGTGAATGGACGATGGTCTTATCTGTATCGTGCAGTCGATCAACGTGGCGATACCATTGATTTTTATCTTTCTTCTAGACGTAATACCAAATCAGCATATTGTTTTCTTGGAAAAATTTTAAATAATGTGAAGAAGTGGCAAATTCCACAAGTGATCAACACGGATAAAGCACCCACATATGGACGTGCTTTATCACGGTTAAAACGGGAAGGTAAATGTCCACCAGACCTTGAGCACAGGCAGATTAAGTATAAAAATAACGTGATTGAATGTGATCATGGCAAGCTAAAGCGGATCATCAGGGCCACATTAGGATTCAAATCTATGAAGACGGCTTATGCCACAATTAAAGGTATTGAAGTCATGCGTGCACTACGTAAAGGACAAGCATCGTCATTTTATTATGGTCAGCCTCAGGGTGAAGTGTGTCTAATCAACAGGGTTTTCGGTCTCTAAGTACTTTTTAAAGGGAACATCATCGACTCAAATCTCTATTTGCAACAGTGCCAAAAATATAAAAGATAACTATTCTACCTACGATGACGAGACAAAATTACGCACCTGGATTGTTTACTTTCCTTCAGCTTCGCATCCAGCATATAAAGATAGTGATCTTCCAACAATTCCATTTGAGATCGCCTACCCTACGAGTTTTGTACAGACCCCAACCAAGTCAAAAATTTCAATTTTGCCAAGCAACCACACTTGCAGAATCGCATTTGAAATAGATAATACTCTCCCAATCAAAACTGATCCAAAGCCAGTATTGGAGCCATCTGATGAGATCAAACCAGATGATTTCGATATTCAGCTTGTAGTTTAATCTGAGGTTAATGTGTTTAATAAAGATCGTTTACGTATTGCTAAAGAACTGCGTGGACTTAGCAATATCGATTTCGCAGAAAAATTAGGTTGCTCTATCTCTAAGGTAAAGCAACTTTTAGATGTGGATAAAGAAATCAATGACAATGATCAGCTCGAAATTAGCAGCACATTAAATTTGCCTATGTCATTTTTCATGAGGAATGACACGCAACCTCATGAAACCGATCAAATATTTTATAGATCCGTTGCTCGCATTAAAGCACAGCATAAAAAATCCAATGAGGCATATACTCTTTTGGCTGTAAATATTAATAAGTATTTAACTCAGAAAGTTAAGTTGCCTTCATTCCAGCGCCCGGACCTAGATATTACGGAGTGCTTGGGGCAGCATAAATATGCAGAATATTTAGCATCTGAACTAAGAGGCTTATGGGCTTTAGGTAATCAGCCTATTAATAATGTGGTTTCTTTGTGTGAACTAAAAGGAATCCGTGTCTTTAGATTGCCTACAGAAATTAAGGAAATCGATGCACTTTCATTTTTTGATGATGAAACTGGCAGTCCTTTCATATTTCTTAATACATTTAAGTCAGCTGAAAGAGCACGTTTCGATTGTGCGCATGAACTTGGACATATTGTTATGCACACGCATAATAAGAAAATTCGTGTTGAAAAGGACAACAGAGTTCTTGAAACTGAAGCAGATCAATTTTCTTCAGAGTTCTTAATGCCAACAGATGCATTCTTTGCAACGGCCCCTCGTTATTTGTCACTTGAAAATATGATTGAATATAAAAAGGTTTGGCGAACTTCTTTAAAGGCAATTAACTATAAAGCTCATAAATTGGGCTTAATTAGTGACTGGGTTAATCGAAGTAATTTAATGAAAATTAACTCTTTAGGTTTCAACATTAATGAACCAGAAGAAACTCACCGTGATGAGAGTTTAATGCTTCCAAAAATTATGTCTGTCCTCGCCTCTCACCCCTCATTTGATAAGAATAAAATGCTTGATGAAATCGGAATCTCTGAAGATGATTTCAATCAATTAACATTTGATTCTTTAGCTAAAATTGATATACCAAAGAAAAAATCTAAATTGTATATTCTTGAATGATAACTATGCTGGCCACTACCAGCATAACTTCTTGTAGGATTATGCTAGCGGTCCAGTGAACTTTAATTTATTTCATCACTTGCTGCATTTAAAAATCCGTTTTGCAAATAGCGATACACAGCCTGCCGGCTGATACCAAATGCTTTTGCCAGCTCAACTTTGGATGAATACTTCTTTTCGTCCCAAGCTTGTCGCAGGGCTTGAGCCTGATCAGGATTTAATTTATGGACACGACCTTTATATTTTCCTTGAGCAGCTGCGATCTTAATCCCTTCTTTCTGACGTTCTAGGATAATCTCTCGCTCAAATTGGGCAAAAGCACCCATTAACTGCAACATCAGGTTATCCATCGGAGTAGCCTGAGCGGTGAAGGTAATATTTTCTTTGACAAACTGGATGGCAATTCCCCTCTTTATGAGCTGATCAACTTCAGTAACTAAGTCTTTCAGACTACGAGCGAAACGATCCATGGAATGAACAACAATCATGTCTCCTTCACGAACATAGCTGAGCATTTCCTGAAATTTCGGTCGGACAGTGTTTTTTCCAGAAGCCTTATCAACAAAAATCCGGTCAACGTCAATTCCTTCAAGTTGTCGCCCAATATTTTGGTCAACAGAGCTCACTCTGACGTATCCCACCTTATGACCTTTCATTTTGCACTCTACCAGACGTTTATTTCTATTTATTGTAATAAATAAATTTAATATTTAAAAGTTACATGTAACGTATGGTCACTTTTCATTTAAATGAGACACAAATTCTGGGGCATTTCAAATGTTACTTTAGGGTGTACTTTAAAGTTACACAAAACATCTATATGAAGACTAAAGTCCAAATTAGTGTTTATGTTGGTTCAATGTATTACATTTCGTATTTTCTATTTGTAACGTAATTTCAGTAATATTATGATTATGTTTTAGAACTTCTAAGGCCTTTTGATAGAGTTGATCTGTATTGCTATTCGGAGCAACCAAATGAGCAGTTAAATGAATATTTCTTGAGGATATAGCCCAGACTTTCAACTGATGAATCCCTTCAACGCCCTCTAGCTTCAATAAATCATTTCTTAACGACTCAATATCAATCTCATCAGGAACTCCTTCAAGCAGAATATGAATACTTTGTTTTAATAAAGTCCAAGTTCGAGGTAAGACCCAGAAGCCAATTAACACAGCGATTACGGTATCAACCCACATCCACTGGGTAAAATAAATAACTATTCCTCCGATAATCACGCCTATCGATCCTAGAGCATCACTAAGAACTTCTAAATATGCACCTTTTATATTTAGACTTCCTTCAGCACTAGCAGAAAGGATTTTCATTGAAATCAAATTTATGACCAAACCAATGACCGCGACAATCATCATTCCAACACTTTGAATTTCAGCAGGATTCGTAAAACGTTGATAAGCTTCATATACAATATATATTGCTACCACAAAAAGCATCACCGCATTAAACAGAGCCGCTAAAATTTCAAATCGCTGATAGCCAAAAGTTCTTTTATCATCTGCGGCTTTTTTACCAATTTTGATAGCGGCAAGAGCAATAGCTAAAGCGGCTACATCAGTAAACATATGAGCTGCATCAGATAACAAAGCCAAACTTTGGGTAATAAAAGCAGCGACAACTTCTACTATTAAAAAAGTAGTCGTTAAACCTAAGGCAACCATTAACTTCTTACTATTTTCTTCAGTAACAACCGCATGGCTATGATCATGATGTTCTGACATAAAATATTTTCCTTATTCTATTTATGATGAGCAGAGATATTGGATAACAGCCAATATCTCTGCTGTAAATCGACTAATCTATTGGATTAAGAAACTTTCTTTTCATTTATCCAACGATAAAGCACGGGTAACAGCACCAAAGTTAGTAATGTTGAAGAGATAATCCCGCCAATCACTACGGTTGCCAGTGGCCGTTGAACCTCAGCCCCTGTTCCGGTTGCCAGCGCCATTGGTACAAAACCCAGTGAAGCCACACAAGCTGTCATCAACACTGGTCTTAAGCGCAAAATAGCCCCTTGCCACACGGCTTTATGCACTGGATATTTGTCCCTTAATTCCTTAATAAAGGTCAGCATTACCAGTCCATTGAGGACTGCAACACCAGATAAGGCAATAAAGCCAATTCCAGCTGACATCGATAATGGAATATCCCTTAGCCAAAGGAACAGCACACCACCGGTCAAGGCAAAGGGTACCCCGGTAAAGACCAATAGACTTTCTTTGACATTGTGAAAGACCGCCATCAGTAAAATAAAGATAGTGATTAAAGCCAGTGGAATCACGATTTGCATCCGTGCTTTGGCTGAAGCCAAATTTTCAAACTGACCTCCATATTCTATCCAATAACCACTTGGCAAAGTGTATGCTTTGAGCTGTGTCTGTACATCAGAAACAAAAGACCCTAAATCACGCCCTTCAACATTCGTTGTAACCACAACTCGGCGTTTACCATTTTCTCGACTGACTTGGTTGATTCCTTCAATGGTCGAGACTTGCGCGACATCCGACAATAAAATACTGCCACCATTTGGAAGCTGAATAGGTAACTGGGAAACAGATGCGACACTACGGTCTTGCTCTCCAAGACGGATAACAAAATCAAAACGACGATCGCCTTCTAAAATCTCTCCCACGCTTTGTCCACCAATACTTGCAGCCACCACATCCTGAATAGATTTCACACTCAAGCCATACTGGGCAGCTAAAGCTTTATCAATCTCTACATTGAGTAAAGGCAGACCCGAAGTTTGTTCAACTTTCACCGCACTGCTACCTGCGACTTGCTGAATGATTTTCGCGATTTTTGCAGCCTCAGTATTCAAAACCTGCATGTCATCACCAAAAACCTTCACCCCCACATCACTGCGTATACCTGAAATCAGTTCATTAAAACGTAGCTCAATAGGCTGAGAAAACTCACTGTTATTGCCGGGAATTGTCGCAAGATAAGCTTCCATTCGGGTTCGAAGTGCATCTAGGCTTTCTTTTGAATCTGGCCATTCCTCACGTGGTTTCAGCATGATATAACCATCGGAAATATTCGGTGGCATCACATCTGTCGCCACTTCAGCAGTCCCGGTACGGGCAAATATAGCTTTAATTTCGGGAAAGTTTTTCAGTAAAAGCTTTTCGGTATTTTCCTGAATACGTAAAGACTCTTCCAAGCCTGTGCTTGGAGAACGTAATTGCTGTACCGCAAAATCACCTTCACTCAGCTGGGGTGCAAACTCACTGCCAATCTTCGTGCTGAGCAGACCCGTAATGACCAGGAGACAAATGGCAAAAGTTAAAACCACCGCTTTGTAATGATAGGCTCCATCCAATATCTGTTGATATCGGGTTTTGAGCCAGATCATCCAACGGCTTTCCGTTTCTTTGATCTCCCCTTTAACCCATAAAGCAACTGCAGCGGGCACAAAGGTGATCGATAAAATAATAGCTGCCACCAGTGCGAGAACAACGGTTAAAGCCATCGGATGAAATAGTTTTGCTTCTACACCACTTAAAGCAAAAATCGGCAAATACACCACCAAAATAATAAGCTGACCAAAAATAAGAGGACGACGTGCTTGGCGGGCAGCCAGAAAAACTTCCTTAAAGCGTTCACTTTGTGTGAGAGGTCGTTTTAACAGTTGCTGTGTATGGGCTAAACGCCGGATACAGTTTTCGACAATCACCACAGCACCATCGACAATGATGCCGAAATCGAGTGCACCTAAACTCATCAGATTGGCACTGATATTTTTCTGTGCCATCCCGGTTAAGGTAAACAGCATAGAGAGTGGAATGACACAGGCAGTAATCAAGGCAGCACGGATATTCCCTAAAAACAGGAACAGAATGATGATGACCAGGATTGCTCCCTCTACCAAGTTTTTCTGAACGGTTTTAATCGCCTTCTCAACCAAGGTAGTACGGTCGTACACCGTTTCAATCACTACCCCTTTAGGCAAACTATTCTGAATATCTTGAAGCTTGGCATCCACAGCTTTAGAAACAGTCCGGCTATTTCCACCCATCGCCATCATGGCAATCCCTAAAACGGTTTCTTTGCCGTTATAGGTTGCCCCACCGGTTCTTAAATCATGCCCAATAGAGACTTGCGCAATATCACCAACCCGAATTGGGCTGCCATTTGGGCTACCCAGCATGGTGTTCTCAATATCAGAAAGCCCATTGAATGTACCCGGTACACGTACCGTCAGTTGCTGACCATTGTCTTCAATATAACCTGCACCTCGGTTCTCATTATTTTGCGCTAAAGCCTGTTGCAGTTGTTCTAATGAGATATTCAGTTGCTGCATCCGGTTTAAATCGGGAGAGACCACATAGGTTTTTTCAAAACCACCAATACTGTTGACCTCTGCAACTCCCTTAACACGTTGCAGTTGAGGACGCACAATCCAGTCCTGAATCTCACGCAAATCCATCGGCGTGTATGCAGTTCCATCCGGCTTTTTCGCATTCGGATCTGCCTTCAGTACCCATTGATAAATCTCACCGAGACCCGTAGAAACGGGGGACATCGTCGGTGCGATTTGTGCAGGCAACTCAGATTGCGCCTCCTGTATCCGTTGGTTAATCTGCTGACGGGCCCAATAAATATCAGTCCCATCTTTAAAGACAATGGTGACTTGAGAGAGTCCATAACGGGATATGGAACGGGTAAGCTCCAGATCCGGAATGCCAGCCATGGCATTTTCAATGGGATAGGTAATCCGCTGTTCGACTTCAAGCGCAGTAAAACCCTTGGCTTGAGTATTAATCTGGACTTGGGTATTGGTAATATCGGGTACAGCATCAATCGGGAGTTTCTGATAGCTATACACCCCGACCGCAATCCAGGTACAGACAAAGAGCAACACCCAAATCGCATTTTGTATGGAAAACTGAATGATTCGTTCGAATAAACCTTCTGGTTTTGGCAGATCAGAATTAATGTTCATGGCCTGCCTCGTCTTTTTCTAATTCAGATTTCAACAAGAAACTGCCTTGAGCGATATACTTCTGCCCTTCAGTCAGCCCAGAAATCACTTCAAGCCATTGTCCATCACTTGAAGCCTGCCCCAATTGCACTTTCTGTGCTTTTAAGTGGACTTGACCTTTTTGTTCTGAATCTACGATGAAAATACTGTCTTCACCTTCAATACTTTGCAGCGCAGACTTTTGAATCCGAAGGGCTGATTTTGCTGTAGCTTCCGGAATCAACACTCTCACTAACACATTAGAACGCAACTCAGTAGCTTGCGCATCGAGTTTTGCGCGCACCACCAGACGCCCTGTTTGTACATCTGCCTGAGAGGTTAAGCTTTGTACAGTAGCTTTATAGATTTGATCTGAATCATTCACTTTAAAGTCAATTTTTTGCCCGGCTTGCAGTTGACCTGAGAATTGATTCGGCAAATTAAACTCAAGCCATAAATCTTTCAGCTGTTCAATGACAAAGAGCTGATTAGCCAGTTGTACATTTTCACCGACCACAATATCTTTTTGACTGATCACCCCAGAGATCGGTGCTTTAATCAGAAAACGCCCATTGTTATTGCCACTTGCACCTAATGCATTTAAACGTGCTTGTGAGGACTGGACAGTAATCTGCGCTTGACGGTAGGCATTTTCGGCACGCTGGTAATCCTGTTTGGCAGAAATCCCCTGTGACCAGAGTTGCTGTTCGCGCTGGTAATCTTTACGGGCCAAATCCAGATTCACCTGTGCCATACGCAGATTTGCCTGTTGGTCGATCAGTTCAGGCACGATTAGTACAGCCAGCGTTTGTCCTTTTTGCACGCTCTGTCCTAAAGCCACATTGACCTGCTCGACATGACCACTAAAATTAGGCGATATATGCGCTTGTTGATCGGTATTCACCACCAATTTACCTGGCAGGGTTGTCAGCTTTTCAACCAATCCTGTGGATGCAACAGCAACTTTTAAACCTTGTTCAACCATTTGTTGGCTGGTCAGTTGTATTTCGCCTTCTTCAGCATGTCCTTCTTCAGAACTATCTTCATCAGAATGTTCGGCATTTCCCTCATCATGACCATGCCCCTCAGATTCAGTTTTTTTTGAACTTAACCAAATAACCAGACTGACCAAGACCGTAATCAGAATCAAAATTGCAATCATGAGAGACTGGGATATTTTTCCGTTTTGCTTGGCGTTCATTTTATCGTGCTCCCCCATTGATTAAATTTTGCGATGCTTCGACTGCCTTTTTATTCAGTTGTGTATAGGCATCCGAACGGCTAATTTCTTCATAACTTGTGCCAATACTGAGTGCCTCAGCTGCGAGGGCAGTTTGCCAAGCTTGACGTAGAATTTGTAATTGACCCAATCGAAGATTCTGCAGTTGGGTGGTTGCTTGCTGAACGTCGGTAATGGACAGTTTCCCTGCCTGAAACCCTTGTAAAGTACGGCTCTGAACTTTGGTCGCCAAAGTAACTTGTGCTGTTGTGGCATCGAACTGGCTACGTAAACCTTTGAGCTGATGCATGCTGTTGGCAATATTGAGTATTTGTTGCTTCAGCTCACGCTGCTGCTGTTGGTTCAGCAATATTTGCTGTTGCTGGACCATCGGGATCGCATATTGCTGGCGGTTGAAAATATTCAGTGGAATAGCCACGCCGATTGCCAAAGTCGTATCGTTGCTTTCATTAGGGGTTTTGCTACGTTTCATGCCTACATTTAAAGTCGGATTGGGACGTGCCTGAATTCTTAAATTTTCAATTTGATGATCCGATTGCTGAATGTTCAAGGCATAGAATTTTTCTAGCCACCCTTCAGCAATATACCGTTGCACAGTTTGGAGACTTTGCTCTGGCCAAGGGATAGCGGTTTTATTCAATTGAAGATGTGAAGATGTTTCTCCCCCCCACAAATTAGACAGCTGACGACCGGCAGCTTGTTTATTCAGCATCGCTTGCTGATAAAGTCGTTGGATTTCTAGCGCTTCAATTTGGGTACGCTCAAAATCAACCAGGGCAATACTGCCTGCCTGATAGCGTTTCTGGGCACTGTCCAGATTGGCTTTACTTGTTTTTAACTGTACTGAATAAGCAGACTGCTCAACCTCAGCAAGTGCAAATTGCGACCATGCAAATTTAACAATCAGTTGGCTTTGTGCCTTCCATAATTGCTGTTGCAATTGGATTTGTTGATTCGAGGTATTGGCAATCACCCGGTTCAGCTTACGCTGACCAAATAGATCTAGAGGTTGACTAACGCCAACATTGAATTCCTGTTCTTGACCTGAGCCAAAGCCAGACTGTTCTAAACTTATACTTGGATTCTGCCATAACCGACTTTGCTGAATATTCAATTCAGATATTTGCTGAACTTGTTGCCACAGCTTGTCTTGAGTCTGGTAACTTTGTACTTTTGCTAAAGCGGATTCAAAGCTGGTAACGTTTTCAGCATAGCTATATTGCATAGCCGCTGTACATATACAAGCAACCAAGCTATGACGCAAGAGTATAATTGATTGTGAAGACATGATTTTTCCCACTTATTTAAATAATAAAAGTGGTGGGAATGTTTTAGGCTACCCCACCATGAGCGGGGAAAATTCGGGAGGTGGGCTTTGTTGAAACAGGTCAGGAGCCTGATAGCTGTTTTTCCAATGAAATTGTGGATTCACTTTAACTTCAGAGCTTGGATGAAACACATCTACTTTTTCATTTT
Organism: Acinetobacter sp. YH12132; assembly: GCF_013418645.1. Classification (NCBI taxonomy): domain Bacteria; kingdom Pseudomonadati; phylum Pseudomonadota; class Gammaproteobacteria; order Moraxellales; family Moraxellaceae; genus Acinetobacter; species Acinetobacter sp. YH12132. The sequence continues at coordinate 879 of NZ_VPBR01000026.1, read as the reverse complement.
GTACAATCAAATGCGTCATCGATGGTAGATGATCTTGATGATCTTCACCGATTTCTAAATCGCTACTGAATGTTTTTATGTTTTCTGACTGTCCATTATGATCGTGTTGACGACTATCGCTGGCACACAAGGTATTTTGGTGATGACCAAAATGATAACTCTGCTGTGATTGAGGCTGTTGTTCATGGACACAAAAGGCCGCCGCCACATTCCAAAAGCTTTGGAACATGAACAATCCAACCAAGACTGTAATCCATGTAGTAGAACGCATCATCATAACAATCGAAAAATTTGTACCAAGTATAAGGCTTAGAGCCACTCCAAGGTCAAGCTTAATAAATTAAATTAAACATTCAATGAACACTGAATAGCCGGCACTTTTGCAAATTTACCTTGTCTCTATAAGCTCACATCAATTTCAGGTAAGAATAACAATAGATAGTGAACCGTACCGGGTTTGTCGGAGACTTTTTATTTAAGTTAGGCCACCGGTAATCCCCCCTAAAAATAATAGGATCTAAAAGTAGAATTCTCTCTTAAGATACGAGCAGGAGATTCTGCATGAAAACATCTAAATTTACTGACAGTCAGATCATGTCCATCTTGAAACAGGCAGAATCTGGCACACCTGTAGCGACCCTTTGCCGTGAACACGGTATGAGTAATGCTACCTTTTATAAATGGCGTGCCAAATATGGTGGTATGGATACATCATTAATGGCTCGACTGAAAGAGCTAGAAGCCGAAAATAGCAGACTTAAAAAGATGTATGCGGAAGAGCGATTAAAGGCCGAAATCATCCAGGAAGCGATGGCAATGAGCAGCACTGCTGCGCAAGGGTAAAGCCATCTTGCCGGCGTAAGATGGCACAACAGGCAG
>NZ_VPBR01000025.1:0-15140 GCF_013418645.1 Acinetobacter sp. YH12132 | reverse complement strand
CGAACTCAGAAGTGAAACCTCTTAGCGCTGATGGTAGTGTGGGGTTACCCATGTGAGAGTAAGTCATCGCCAGCTCATTAATTCAAAATCCCCCTAGCTTAAACAGCAGGGGGATTTTTTTATGGGTAAAATTTATCTGGGTTCCTCATCTTGTTTAAGGTCGCTTTTGATTTTTTGCTGTTCCTTCCTGCTTCTATTTAAATAAATGCCTCATCAGCCAGCGCATAGAACCCAATTTTTATCTAAAAATTAAAGCTAACAATTTAAATCCATATATATCCCCAGATTCAGCTAAAATCTTAAGATCAATATGATCAAATTACGATTCTAAGAGCACTTTATGAAACTGAATTCATTCTCTCCGATCCCTGAAGATGATGATGAGCTACATCTTCCTGAAATTGTATATTGGGCGTCACTGGGTGAGTTGGAGCAGGTACAGCAAGCCTTACAGCAAGGTGCAGATGCCAATGGTAGTGATGAGGAAGGCTATAGTGCCTTGCAGGCGGCGGCAGAAAATGATCATCTGGACGTGGTGAAACTGCTGATGAGCAAAGGGGCGGATATGGAGCATCGTAGTCCACATACAGCGCTGGAACTTGCTGAAATGGCAGGTAATGAGGAAGTGGTGGCCTATTTAAAGCAGCTCAAAGGGCTTGCTTAATTTCCCGATTCTGATAAAAGAAACCTCATCCGCAGATGAGGTTTCTTTTATGGAGGCGATTAAAAATCTTTAGGTTTCAGCTTCCAATTCTTGCACAATCGCCTGGTTAAATGCAGGAATATCATCCGGATTACGTGAGCTGATCAATACCCATCCACCGGTATTGCAGCGATGGACTTTTTCATCGACCCATTTCGCGCCGGCATTTTCCAGATCCAGCTTGATGGTTTTATAAGACGTCAGGTTTTTATCGCGAATCCGTTCGGCATTAATTAAAACCCACGGACCATGACAGATTGCGGCAATCAGTTTACCTTGATCGGTAAAGTGCTGGATGATTTTATGCGCTTCGGGGTTGATCCGCAGCGTATCGGCATTGACCGTTCCACCGGGAATGACCAGTGCATCATAATCTTCCGGATTGACCTTATCTAGCGTTGTTTCCGGTTCGGTGCTTAAGCCCGGTTCTTTATCGGCCTTGACCATTTGAACTTCTTTTTGTTCTTCTGCTGCATGTATGGCTTCAATGCCTTTAGATTTCAAATATTCAAAGGGTTTGATCAGCTCATCCTGCTCCACACCCTGATTGGACGTAATGAATAATACTTTCTTTGGCATTTTCCCATCCTCGTTTCATGAATTCTTTTGCTACGTTAACAACTGAGGCTCAAGGCACTGTACTGGTTTTGACGGGAATATGTAATTGCTTGGCAATGATGTAAAAAAAAGCCCCATCAGGAGCTTTTAAAAAATCGCAGGATAAAAAGGTTTATAGCGCGCCTTTTAAATCATTTTGGTGCTGTTTAACCTGTTTGGCATAACGTTTGCCTTGGCGTTTCATCTTCCAGCTGGAATGATAACCGGTAGGACCAACATTATAATAGGCTAGGGCTTTGGGCCAGCTGCCGGCTTTCGTGTTATAGCGATTTAAAATGTAAGAACCACATTGAATATTGGAAGATTCATCAAATAAATTACTGCCACAGCTTTGCTGCCAATAACGCGGAATGACTTGGGTTAAGCCCACCGCACCAGCCGGTGATACCACATGACTGCGATAGCTGGATTCCTGGCGAATCAGCGCGGCCAGTAACAGTGGATCAATTTCATAACGTTCTGCATGTTGCACAATCATCGGCGCAACACGGTTAGCGGTGTCAGGTGCAACCGAATAGGCTTTTTGGATCCCGACTGAAAGTTTAGCGGAACGTTTGGCAACGGAGCCGCCCCCTAAAGGTGAGCAGGCAATCAGGCTAAGGGCACTGAGGCCAATAAAAGAGGTTTTCAATAATAATGGGATGGTCAGTTTCATTTTAAAATCAGAAAAAAGCAGTGATGCTGCACCAGATTAGCCAGTGCTCGCGAATATGTTTTAAGGATGTTAGTGAGCTGGGCGATATCCGTCAAGCCAACGGCGGCCTGGAACCGCCGCTGTTTTGTTAAGTTTTCGCTCCAATACTACGTGTTTGAAATATCTTTAGAGTGCATTGGAAGATCATGTTTCTATTTATTGTGCTGTTCATGTTGATGTCACTATGCAACTTTTAGGGTATAAAGCGGCTTTCATTGCATAATCTCTTATATACTTAGATGGTTGAAAATAAAAATATTTATTGGGTAGTTGCATGTTAGAAGTGATTGCACAGTTGTGTGGCGGGATCGGTTTGTTCCTGATAGGAATGACCTTAATGACAGACAGTCTGAAAGAGATGGCTGGGGAGTCATTGCGTTTATGGCTGTCTAAATTTACAGGTTCACCGATTAAAGCTATTTTTTCTGGCATCGGTCTGACTTTGGCTGTGCAATCCTCAACGGCAACCACATTGGCCACCATTGGCTTTGTTAGTGCCGGTATTCTGACTTTTAGTCAGGCCATTGGTGTGATTATTGGCGCCAATATTGGCACCACCAGCACCGGCTGGATGGTGGCTTTTCTCGGGGTTAAATTTTCCATTGCCCATATTGCCTTGCCACTCATTGGTTTAGGGGCCATCTTTAAATTATTCAGCCGTGGGCGACTGTCTTTATTCGGTTTAACTATTGCCGGTTTTGGCCTGATTTTCTTTGGGATTGACTTGCTGCAGGTGGCAATGTCCGGTTTTGCCGAGCGGGTTGATTTATCGGTTTTTTCCAATAACTCTTTCACCACACAGTTGATTTTAGTGCTGGTCGGGCTGGTGATGACCGTGCTGCTGCAATCTTCCAGTGCAGCCATTACTGCGACCTTGGCCGCTTTAGCCAGTGGTGCGATTGATTTGTCCCAAGCCTTAGGTCTGGTGATTGGACAAAATATTGGTACGGTGGCGACCGCGATTCTGGCGGCCATGGGCTCGACTGCCAATGCCAAACGCACCGCAGCCGTGCATGTGGTGTTTAACGTGATTTCGGCCGTGTTGGCTTTTATCTTGCTGAAACCGGCTTTTTTGTGGCTGGCTGAACATTCACAGGTCGGTACTTGGGATGATGTGATTATTGTCGCTGCGTTTCATACCGCCTTTAGTGTGCTGGGAACCTTATTTTTATTGCCCTTTTTAAAACAGTTTGAACAGTTGATTGTCGGTTTAATTCCAGACCGCACCCCTTCAATTTTATGTTATCTGGATCAGGCCAGTTTTTCGGTGCCGGCTTTAGCGATTAATGCCGCTTCTAAAGTGATTTATTGGTCGATTGGGCATATCCTGATTTTACTGAAACGCGCGATTCAGGAAGGTCGTTTGCCCTCCAATAGCGAATTACAGCAGCTGGATGAAATCTTAAAACGAGTGCAGCAATATCTGGAAGATTTATCGGTCAGTGAAAATGAGCTGGATCAGCAGCGTTTAATGGCGATGCTGCGCCTGATGGTGTATTTACGTGTGCTGCGCAGTGATCTGGAAGCAGTAGAACATGCCGAGCATATCCGTACCCAGCCGACTATTTATCAGATGGGGCTGGATTATATTCATGTGCTGGACAATCACTTTCAGTATGTCGATGAGTTTAACCGCCTGACCGAAGTGGCATCTTTAAATCGTGAGCTGTTAAACCTGAAACAATGGGTGGAAGAGCAGCGTGCCGAAGCGCGTGAAAAAGTGATTGAATATGCCACGGTGCAACATCTGAGTGCCGCGCGCAGTCTGGAATTACTGGCCGCACAGCGCTGGCTGGACCGTTTGATTGCGCATACCCAGCGTTTGGCCAATGTCTTGCAGGAAACCGAGAGTATGCTGGATGATGTGGAAAAGCGGAAATATTATGCTGCCACTCAATAGCCTAAGCTATACAGTGATTAACTTCTGCAGCAGAAGCTTTTATACTGCGAGGATGTTTATCACTGGGCAACTAAAATGACACCGGCCTGTAAAATTTTAAAATCCAATAAAATTGACTATAGTATTCATGAATATGAGCATGATCCGAACGCCAAAAGTTTTGGGCTGGAAGCAGCGGAAAAGCTGGGTTTAGCCCTGGCTGAAGTATTTAAGACTTTATTGGTAACTGATGATAAACAGTATTATGTGGCGATTTTGCCGGTGCATGTGCAGCTAAATTTAAAGAAAGTTGCTACCGCGGTGGGCTGTAAAAAACTGCATATGGCAGAGCCTAAAGATGCCGAACGTTTAACCGGTTATCTGGTTGGCGGAATTAGCCCGATTGGGCAGAAGAAACGTTTAAAAACCGTGATTGATCAGAGTGCGCAAAGTCTGGCAAAAATCTATGTTAGCGGTGGCAAACGTGGACTGGACATTGGTTTAAAGCCGGATGATCTGGCCCGGGTGTTAAATGCCCAGTTTGCCGATGTGGTGGATGAGTCTTAATCTGCACTGATTTTATTTTAGCAGCGGATTCAGTTATAAAAACCGGACCACGCCATGAATCAGGGCAGGTCCAAAAATCACCATAAATATGCCAGCCAGTACCATACTTAAGCAGGCGGCCACACCTTCTTCACGATGGCGCATAAAGGCTTTAGAAGTACCAAAACCATGCGCGGCATTACCTAAGGCTGCACCTTGAGCAAAATGTGAATTCAGTTTGAGTGCGAGTAAGACGGCATCTGCCATAAAACCGCCGGCAAAGCCGGTCATCATGGTGAACAGGATTACCAGTTCAACCGAGCCGCCCACCTGTGTACTTAACTCCATCGCAAAGGGTGTAGAGATAGAGCGCGCCATCAGGCTATATGTGGTTTCCTGATTCAGCTGAAACAGCTGCGCCAGATAAAAAGCACTGATAATGCCGACACACATACCGATCACAATCCCCAGACTGATGGCCAGCAGATGGCGTTGAATCAGCGCACGATATTCATAAATCGGAATGGCAAAAGCCACCGTGGCTGGCCCGAGCATCCAGACAATCCAGTGGCTGTACTGCATATAGCTGTTATAGGAAATCCCGAAATAGAGCAGCACGCAGATTAATCCAGCCGGAACCAGAATGGAGGGTAAAAACAGCAGCACCGGATAACGACGATACAGTTGTTTGGCCACGATATAACCCAGCAGGGTGAAGATAAAGCACAGGCTTGCGATCAGGTTCATCTTAATCTCCTGACACATATGTGGTATTGTTGGTATTTTTCCTGAGCCGCTGTTCCAGTTTAAAACCCCAGCACACGCTATAGGCTGTGGCGACCATTACCGCACAGGTGCCGAGCGTAATCGAGAGCAGCAGTTGCCAGCCTTGGCTTAGCAGTAAGTCTAGATCATTGATAATGCCGACCACACAGGGAATAAACAGCAGCATCAGCTCGGCCAGCATAAAATCGGCGCCTTGCTTGATCCATTGCAGTTGAAATATGCCACTTAACAGCGCCAGCAGTAACAGGATCAGGCCAATCACACCCGCTGAAACCGGCAGCTGGAATATCTGTTGGATCAGCGCACCGAGCCACCAGATCAGGATTAGCAGCGCAATTTGTATGCTGAGGACGGCAACACGGGAAAGTGACCACATCGCTGAATTGCCCTAAAGGTTAAACACGACTGTATTTTAGATTTGACCTACCAAGATGATTATGAATAATGAAAAAATAATTATGCCTATTGGGAATGATGGTGGATTTAAAAAGCCTGAAAATACTGGTCAAGCTGGTGCAATTGCAAAGTTTTACCCGGACTGCAGATGCTTTGTGCCTGACCCAGCCCACAATTAGCAAGGCCATTCGGGGGCTGGAAGATGAGTTGGGCACTGCGCTGTTTCATAAAGGTGAAGCTGGGCGTAAACGTGAAGTGCAATTGACTTACCTGGGCGAGCAGATTTATCAGCATGCGCTACAAATGCTGCAACTGGAGCAGGCGATTTATGATTCGGTGGCGGAAGTTCATGCGCTAGAACGTGGTAAATTGACGCTGGGTTTGCCGCCCTTGGGTTCGGTGCTATTAAGCCGGTTAATTGCCAAGTTTCATCAGCAGTATCCGGCTATTGAACTGAGCTTTTTAGAGGTAGGCGCCAGCGGGATTGAAGCTGCTATTCTGGATAAACAGATTGATGTCGGGATTGTACTCGGCCATTTAAAACCGGTATTGGGCGGAATTCCAATTATGGATTCGCCACTGTGTTTGTTATCTGCCCGAAATTCTGCCTGGCAGGGACGTGAAACGGTATCGTTGCTGGAACTCAAAGATGAATCTTTTTTACTGTTTGCCGACAGCTTTACTTTAAACCAGATGATTTTGCAGGCCGCACAACAGCTGGGTTTTGAACCGAAGATTGTCTGTAAAAGCAGCCAGTGGGATTTTATTGCCAAAATGGTGGATTCCGGCGTGGGGATTGCGCTGTTGCCTCAGGTTTATTGTGAGCAGTTGCCTGCCGAGCGTTATCAGATCAGCCGTTTGTGCCAGCCTGAGCTGAACTGGACCTTGCGAATGGCCTGGAATACGACAGTCGCCATGAGTCCGGCCACCCGGGCCTGGTTAAGAATTATTGAAACGCATCCTGATGAGATTCATTTCTAAAGTAAGAATTAAAGGATTATCGTGTGAAATCAGATTCATCTACAGCGCTAAACCTCTGAACAGATGAATCTTCCTCCAATTACAGGCAATTCGCCGGTTTGGGAATACCGGCCAGACGACTTAAGTGCCGCGCCACCAGTCCGGTGTTAAAACGCTCTTGCAAGAGGGCATTGTTAATCTCAGGGCTGACCGTTTTCATCAGAAACTTGATTAACGGGCGGGTCGCCGGAGAATGACCAAACTGCTGATAAAACTGGCGCACAGCCTGCAAAATTTCAAAATGCCAATCTTCCAGTTCCAGCTCTAGGCTTTTGGCCAGCTCTTGCGCTACAGTTTCATTCCAGATGGTGTAATCGACCAAATGACCATCTTGGTCCAGTTCAAGATTCATAACACACTCAAAGCTTGTTTATTTTAAAGAGATACAACGGCTATAAGCCAGACACAGCTCGGCAAAGGTAGCATAGTTTAAACTGTGCAGATGGGCAGGCAATGGCTGGACCAGCAGCTCTAGATCATGCTCCAGTGCAAACAGGGTGCCGCATTGCTGACAAAATGGGTGATCAATGGCCAATACTGCATCACCCATCAGCACCACTGCATCGCCTTCACTATACAGACGTGAAACTTTGTCCAGCATGGCCGGGGTAGTATGGAAGCCGGATTGCAGCAGATATAAAGTATTTTGTGACATAACAGATTCCTTCCGGCTTACCAGTACAGCACGTAGTCAAAACGCTGGATAAAGTCCGCATTCAGTTCAATAAACTCGATTTCCTGCTGCGACTGGCTGACATAAGCTGAATGTTGATGCTGGTGTTCTACCAGAATCGGGCTTAAATCATAAAACTCAAAACTTTCGACCATATTCGAGGCCAGCTTGAAGGCGTGTTTGAGCTGGTCAAAAGCCAAATCGCTTTTGAGCAGACTTAGGGCAGCATCCTGTAATAACACTTTGACTTCACAGCCAAAAGTGGCCAGTACCATAGTCGCAGACAGGCTTTCATGTACCTGCTGGCTGCTTAAATTGGCCTGGCTTAAAATGACGAGTACAGTTTTCACACAATTTACCTTTTAAATGCAACAAATTCTCAAATAGAACCACTTAGAATTGAAGAAGGCGATCTGCAGATTGCACTGCATCGGCAAGTTCGCCCAGACCAACCAATTCAAAGCCCGCGGCTAAATTGTGTTGATGAAGTTGATGACGTTTGGCATTGTCCTGATCGGTAATCCCGCGTAACAGTGCCGCACTGACACAAACCGGCAAATGAATCGACAGTTTTTGCCATTCCGATTTTAACTGTCGCTGATCATCGGGTAGCCATTGTAAATCGTTAGCGACCATAACAGCGTCCTGATAGAAGAACACCCGGAAATCTTCATTCTTGCTCTGCAAGGCTTGAGCCAGACCCAACGCATGCCAGGCATGAATTGAGGTTGGCGCGGAGGTAATTAGTAATAAGGTACTCATCAAAATTCACTAATGAAATGTTCCCGCAACACAGGGGGCATTCAGACTTCATAAGAAAAAGGTAGTATACAATGATTTTAGTGACTGGTGGTTTAGGCTTTATAGGCTCGCATATTGCATTAAGTCTGATGGCTCAAGGGCAAGAAGTCATTATTGTCGACAATTTATCCAATGCCAATTTACAAACCTTAGAACGACTTGAATATATTTCGGGCATGTATGTGCCTTTTGCCAAAATTGATATTCGTAACACCCCGGCCTTAAATAAAGTCTTTGAACAGTATTCGGTCGATGCAGTGGTGCATACGGCCAGCTTTAAATCGCTGGAAGAATCGGTCCTGAAACCGCTTGAATATTATAATGATAATGTCAGCTGTATCATGAGTCTGCTGCGTGCCATGCAGCGTACCGGGGTACGTGTGCTGGTGCATTTATCCAGCTTAACCGTGTATGGCCAATCTAGCCTGCAACTGAAAGAAGATCTGCCATTTCAGTATGCCTATCCGAATCCGTATATCAAATCTCAGCAGATGGCTGAGGAAATTATTCAGGATACTTTTAAAACCGACAATGAATGGAAAATTGCCTTATTGCGCTTGGGCAATATTGCTGGTGCCTTTGAACATGGGGTACTGGGTGAGATGGTACCGCCACTGCCAAAAAATATTGTACCCCTGGCGATGCAGGTCGGGGCGCGGCAACGCGAATTTATCGAGCTGCGCAAGCAGGCCCAAACTGAAGACAAGACTGTAGAGCGTAGTTTCCTGCATGTACTGGATTGTTGTGAGGCCGTATCTTTAACCCTGCAATGGCTATTCCAGCAACAGCATGTTTGTGAAGCCTTTAATATTGCCGGCGAGGCGATTTCGATCCAGCAACTGTTAAATGAAATTTCGAGCGTCACCGGCACTGAAATTAAAACGGTCGATGCTGATGTATATCCCTATGCCGAACTGGATCAGGTCGCGGCCGATATTAGTAAAGCCAAAGAGGTACTGGGCTGGCAGCCGAAACGCTCGATTCAGCAGATGCTGGAAGATGAATGGCGCTTTTATCAGCACACCTTGCGCGGGCAATGATAAATTTAATCATGATAATAATTATCATTTACAATTTTATCCGCCTGACCTAAGATGACTATATTCGCCATAGCCGCTGCCTCAGGGCAGCGTTATAACAGCATTGAGAACAGCAAGAATAGATAGAGGTTGAGTATGCAAACACGTATCGAACACGACACCATGGGAGAAGTTGAAGTCCCGAGTGAGGCCATGTGGGGTGCACAGACTCAGCGCAGCTTACAGAATTTTAAAATCGGGCAGGAACGTTTACCTCGTCCCATGATTCGCGCCATGGGCTTAGTGAAAAAAGCCGCGGCCATGACCAATGCAGAACTGAACCAGATTCCTCAAGAGCTGTCGCACTATATTGTTGATGCAGCTGAAGAAGTGATTGAAGGCAAATGGGATAGCCAGTTTCCGCTGGTGGTGTGGCAGACCGGTTCGGGCACGCAAAGTAATATGAACTGTAATGAAGTGATTGCCAATATTGCCAACCAGAAACTTGGAAATCCGCTGGGCGCGCAAAAGCCGGTTCATCCGAATGACCATGTGAACCGCGCACAATCAACCAACGATTCTTTTCCAACCGCGATTCATGTCGCTGCCAGTTTACAGATTAATGAGCTGTTAATTCCGGCAGTGACCCGTTTAAGAGATACCTTGCAGGCCAAAAGCGATGCCTTTGCCGATATTGTGAAAATTGGCCGTACCCATTTACAGGATGCAACACCTTTAACGTTAGGGCAGGAATTTAGTGGCTATGTCTCGCAGCTCGATCATGGTTTGAAACGTTTGCATCAGGCCCTGGACGGTTTATATGAACTGCCGTTGGGTGGCACCGCCGTAGGAACCGGTTTAAATGCCCATCCGGACTATGCGGAAAAAGCCGCACAGCAACTGGCCAGCCTGACCGGTTTGGCTTTCGTTACTGCGCCGAACAAGTTTGAAGCTTTGGCTGGACGTGATGCTGCGGTATTTGCTTCCGGTGCCTTAAAAACTCTGGCTGTGAGCTTAAATAAAATTGCCAATGATATACGCTGGCTGGCCAGTGGGCCGCGCTGTGGTTTTGGTGAAATCCGTATTCCGGAAAATGAACCGGGTTCAAGCATTATGCCAGGTAAAGTCAATCCGACCCAGAGTGAAGCCATGACCATGGTGGTGGCGCAAGTGCTGGGTAATGATACGACAATTAATGTGGCTGGGGCTTCAGGGAATTTCGAGCTAAACGTATTTATGCCAGTGATTGCCTATAACCTGTTACAGTCGATTCAGTTATTGGGAGATGCCTGCAACAGCTTTAACGATCACTGCGCTGTCGGAATTGAGCCGAACCGTGACAAGATTGATCATTTCCTGCATAACTCGTTGATGTTGGTGACGGCACTGAATCCGGTAATTGGTTATGAAAATGCCGCCAAAGTCGCGAAAACGGCCTATAAAGAAGGGAAAACCTTAAAACAGGTGGCGGTGGAGCTGAATCTGGTCACTGCTGAACAGTTTGATGACGTGGTACGACCAGAAAATATGGTTTCACCGAATGCGAAATAAGTGTTGCATCTACCGGGATGGAATATGAGCAGCCATCCCGGTGGGCTAAAAAATCTTGCTTCATCACAACTATTTCTCCATCAGAACCTGTGCATGAAAGTGCAAAGTACCTATAAAAGAAAACCCAACATATGGATTGCTATATGCTGGGTTAGTTTGCGCTACTTAGTTATTACAGGCCATCTTCTCGTTTTTAATGACCTTGACTGCATCATAAGCCCTGAATGTGACAATAAAAAGAAGTGGTAAAATTCTGGAAAAGAAATGTGAAGTATCTAGCAAAACTTGGCTCTAAATACCACATAGATATTTAAAATTTATGAAATTATTATGATTTAGTTTAGGAAAATGAATATAATGCAGGCCGCTGGGAAGCGTATCTCATTTCTTTATTGACTCTTTTGAAACTCTTTTTGCTTATGAATTTTAAATTATTGGGGGCTGCGGCTCTATTGGCGGGTTTAACCAAAACTGTAGTGGCAATGCCGTTTGATCCTTTAATCGGGACATGGAAAGTGATTGATGATCGAACCGGGTATTATGTGTCGGAAATTGTGATTCGTAAAAACTCCAAAACACAGCAGTATAGTGCAGTAGTGAGCAAGCATTATCCGGCGGCGGGAGCGGTGAATCCGGACGTTTGTGGCAAATGTGAAGGGGCTTTAAAGAACCAGCCGATTTTTGGTATGGAAGTGCTGAAAGGCATGACCGGCAACCATAAGCAGTTTAAGCAAGGTCAATGGCTGAATACCCAGGATGGCCGGACCTATACCATTGAAGCGCAATTGAATGATGGCAAAGACCAGATGAAAGTATTTGGTAAAGCGCAACAGAGCAATACAACCAGTGCCATGACCTGGAAAAAGCTCTAATGAGCTTTGGCTGTTGAGCTGATTCTAAAAACCATTTAACTTCGTGTTAGATGGTTTTTTCTTTTTTTAAGAATCTAAGAATTCAAAATATTTCAATTCCCCCATTTTTCTTCCTCTCAATTGAGTTGCTGCATTTTCTCGATCTGCCAGAAAAACCAGAATAATTTTTTAAATAGACATAAAGTTATGTTATAACATAACACTTTTTAAAAGGGGGCTCGCATGAAATACAGCACACTCATGACTTTAATTTTATTGGCGATGCAACAGGCACAGGCTGAAGAGCCGATTACAATTCTGGAACCACTTATTTTTCAGGGGGATGATACTGACAAGAATCTGAATATTGCACTTAAAGAACGCATTGAAACAGCCAATACCTTGGGCGATGCTGTTAAACATATGTCTGGCGTGCAAAGTAGCGCATTCGGTCCCAATTCGGGGGCACCAGTGATACGCAGTTTGAGCGGTCATCGGGTCGGGATTCTGGAGAATGGTCAGGCGATCAATGGAATGAATGCTATCAGCGGTGATATTAATATTCCATTTGATCCACTATTTACTAAAAGCGTGACCGTACATAAAGGGACCAATACTGTACGTTATGGCGGACAGGCGATTGGTGGTTATGTGGATATAGATTCGGGCATCATTTCAAAAATGCTGGAAGAGAAAAGTGCCAATGTCGATGTGGTATATAAAAAGGGCTTTAACGATTTTAGCGGGCATGGTATTCGCATTAATGTCAATAATCAGGAAAATCTGAGCACCAATATCCAGTTTTCTACCCAACAGATTTCATCTTATAAAATTCCCGGAAAGAGCAAAGCAGCCGTCTGTGATACAGCGATTATCTCGGAGCGAGGTGGGATTGATTCTGCTTTGGCAAGCGCCTGCCAGCGCGATGCCAGAATTGAACAGGTCTTTAATAAGGCACATCATCAATATTTAAATAAGCATGTTTTAGAAGATATCGCGCAGAATCCTCAGCATTTTTATGATTATTATGATGGCTTGGAGTCGGCCAAATATACTGATCAAGCGGTTTTAACCCGCTATGTGAATGGCGCCTACCGGGAATTTATCAATGATCCCAACCCGGATTATGTGCCCAATACGCCAAAATATGTGGAAAGCCGAACCAATCAGGATGTTACGCCCAATTATCAGAAAAAACTGGGCAATAGCTATGCCAGAAATGAAAATATGGCAATCGGGAGTACCTACTTTTTAGACAATGGCTATATCGGAATTAGTGCCGATTATAAAACCAGTGATTATGGTGTGCCGGGTTTCTCAATGGAAAATAAATCTTTCCAGAGCGCTTATGATGATAGCTTGCCGGTCACGGTGCAGATTAAACAGAACCGTTTTGCGGTTGATGCGTTACTCAGGGACCCACTGCCTGTACTTGATCATCTCCAAATTCAGGCATCAAAATTATCCAATCGCTCGGGTGAATATATTGGTGCAAGCAAAGCCAATGAATATCAGTTTGATAGCCATGCTGCCGAACTGGTACTAAAGCAGATGCCTTATAAAAATTTGAGCGGTGAAATTGGCACTGCTTTGAATGTACGTGATGTTAAGGGTTCAGGAACACAGCGCTATCTCCCTAATGTCAAAACCACGACCCAGGCAGTATTTATCCAGGAAAAATTGGACTGGGAGCGGTTTTCAGTGGATGCCGGTTATCGCCATGAAAATGTTCAGCATGAGATTCAGGATCAGAGTTTTAAACTGGCGCGTAATGCGGCCAATAGCACCCTACAAAATAAATCCTTTGACCTAAATAGTTTTTATGTCGGTTCGAATTTTAAAGCGACTGATTATCTGGACTTTAGGCTGCAATATTCTAAGTCAGAACGGGCTCCTGAAATTAATGAACTGTATGCCAGCAATCCGCATTATTCGGTTATGACGCAGGAGGAAGGCAATCAGGCATTGAACAAAGAAAAAATGCAGGGGCTGGAATTAATCACGCATGTGAACTGGGATGCTGCGAATATCGCTGTAGCTTTATATCAAATGGATTTTGAAGATTATTTTTATTTGTCGCATTCCGGTTCATCCATGAGAAACCGTTTACCGCTGAAGTACTGGAAGCAAACCGATACTAAAGTGAATGGTTTTGAGGTGGATATGAACTACACTTTTGATTTAGACCATTTTGGTGAGGTACAGGTCGGTGGTTTTGCCGATCTGGTTAAAAATAAGGCCACTAATCCGGAAAGTTTGCGTTTAAGTAATGATGGCGTGTATTTGCCGAATATGCCGACCAATCGTTATGGTGCCCACATTGAATGGACACGCGCCGATTGGTCAGCGCGTCTGGCAAGTATTTATTATGATCAACCGAGATATTTAGGAAAAAATGTGTCAGAGGAAGTGCCATTACCGGCATATAACCTGATGGATCTGGATATTCGTAAAAAAGTGACTTTAAAAAATGCCAGTTTTGATGTGTTTATGAATGGATCAAACCTGCTGGATGAAGAGGCACGTCCACATAATTCGTCCCTGAAATATATTGCGCCGTTACCGGGCCGCGCTTTTCAGCTGGGTGTGACCATGCATCTTTAAGGGTGGGATGATCTGAATATTTTCCTTGAATACATTGGTAGGTGGACTGCTTGATGTATTGAGATGGAGACATTAGATATTCAGGTTAGGCCTCTTGAAGATGCTTAATCTGAATATTGAGGAGAAGCGAGCTATTGAATTATATGCGAGAAGCAATTGAATATAATAATTCTTGACGCAGGTCGGCATTGGTCTCTAAATCAAATAAGGTTTTATAAAATTGTTGATCTGTTTCATTTTTTTGATGATCCACAATTTTTTTAAGCTGGTATCGGTATTCAATATGCCCTGCATGAAATATATTTACGTTAAATCCCCATAATATTTGTGTGTAGTTCGGGGCAGATGAATCTAATTTATTTAATTCATGTTGATAAAGAGATGCAGCAGCTGAGTAGCAATCTTTAATTAAAGAAGAAGGCTTATTTAGTGTTTCCATTAACATACATTGAAAGTTTTTTATGTTAGGTTGTTTGTTTTGAGCCAAAATTTCTTCTGTTAATGTATAGGCTTTCTCAATATCTCCAATTCTAAGGTACGAATTCATTAAAAGCCGATAACGTTCTTTTTCAAGATTGATTTGCTTCAACTTGGGAATAATAGATTTAAGTTTCTTTAAGGTTTCTGTTTCATCATCAATATTTTGAAATTCTAAAATTATAGAGTTGTATTCTTCGATAATGAGTTTACTTTCAGAACTGAGTTCTGGACTAGCTTTTGAACCAGAAGTGTTCTCAATATAATTATTAGAAGGACTGTTACAGGCAGTTGTTAAACTGAGTGTTGTAAAAGATATGAATAGTGGAAGGATAATATTTTTCATAAAGAGATTATCTTCGGTAAAAGTGAATTTATGTTTTTTATAAGAAGAGACTCTGTACACGACAAAAATAGATAACTCATTGAAATAATGTCACAATAATTGTTTTCTAACGACGAATACTATGACACATCTCAATGAGTTATATCTTATCTTAAACAAATCTCTAAAATGGAACA
>NZ_VPBR01000024.1:0-16793 GCF_013418645.1 Acinetobacter sp. YH12132 | reverse complement strand
GATTATGCAACAAACTGGTTGTGGCATTACAACCATGAAAGACCACACCAAGCAAACAAAGGAAGGCCACCTCTAATGGCTGCTTAACCTCTACTTTTAACTTCGGTTATTTATGGGAGGATTACCATATGAAAGAACTGCGTGTTCAACATCGCGGTAGACCCTTAAGAGCTTTCTTCGCATTTGATCCCTTACGACAGGCTATTGTTCTATGTATTGCTGATAAAGGCGGTAAAAAGCGTTTTTATAAAGACATGCTGGATATTGCAGATGAACAATACCAACTTCATCTCACTACCCTAGGAGATAAATCTAATGGCTAAGACTCTGCAAGAATTGTTAGCTAGCCGCTCTCCAGAGAGCCAAGCCCGTATTCAAAAAATGGCTGATGAATTACTGCTAGAAAATCAGCTTCATCTTATTCGTGAAGAACTCGAAATTTCTCAAAAAGAGCTTGCTGAAACTTTGGGAATAAAACAGCCATCGCTTTCAGCAATAGAAAATCGTGGCAATGATCTTAAGATTTCAACCATGAAAAAGTATGTTGAGGCAATGGGTGGGAAGCTCCGTATTGATGTAGAGCTTCCAACAGGAAAACATATAGGATTTAATGTTTAACAATAAAAATGGGAGCTATAGGCTCCCATTTTTAGATTCGTATAACGTTGAACCCAACGGTAAATATTCGTGTGATCAACATTCACACCCCGTTCGGCCAGCATTTCCTGCAGTTCACGATAGCTAATGCCATGTTTACAATACCAGCGCACAGCCCAAAGAATGATTTCGCCCTGAAAATGCCGACCATGGAAAGGATTCATATGCTGCATCTTTAGCTAAAACAGTCTTCAGCTTACCATTCGTGGTTATTTGCAACAGTGCCGATTTTTTGAAAAAAGCATAGGTCTAGATAATCAAGCTAGATTTTTTAAAACTCCACATTGGTCAATTGTACATAAACCATCACAAGTACCTCTTAAATCAGATAGTTGTTCAATAAGCTTTTGTTGCTTGATTATATTTTCTCTGATAGCACTGACATGTAAGTCAATTAATTCATTCACATCTGAACAATTTTTCTCAGGTTTGTCTTTATAGGTAAGTAATTGACGAATTTCATTCAAACTCATATTTAAAGTTCGGCAATTCAAAATAAATTTAATTCGCTCAACATAGCCTACATCGTAAAGGCGGTAATTTCCTTCCGTTCTTTCCGGTTCCGGAATTAAACCTTCCTTTTCATAAAACCTAATTGTTAATACTGAACATGAGGTTTTTTTAGAGAGTTCACCAATTTTTAAATGCATTGAGTTAGTATTTCCAAAGATTCTTGACTCTATAGTAACTATAGGGATTCTAATATTCAAAGTTTATAATTTTTTTAATGGGTATAATTATGAGTGGTTGTGGATGTAGTAAAGAAACACCATGCGAAGATAAGAAATCTCAACAAGAAAATCATCCATCAATTGCAGAAGCAAACAATTCAAAGAATTGTGATAATACGCTTAGCTGTTGTGGTGAAGAGGAAGAAAAAAAATCTTCATCTCCTTGCTGTAACACTTCAAACAGTTGTGAAGATACCGCTCAATCCTGTTATGGTTCTGATCCCAAAGAAAATTTAAGCACTGAAGATATTTTAAAAGATTCGCACTACATGAGTGAATACTTAGTTCCCAAAATGGATTGTTCTGCGGAAGAACAGATGGTTCGTATGGCGCTATCTTCAATTGATGGTGTTCAAAAACTCATCTTTGATTTACCTAACCGTTCTTTAAAGGTTCTACATAATCAAAAAGATGAAAATATAACCACCAAACTTGAAGCTTTGGGTTTTGGTGCAAAGCTTGTGAAGACTGAAACTTATATAAGCAATCAACAGGCTAAGCAAACAAGTACCTACACCATTCCTAAAATGGATTGCTCTGCTGAAGAGCAAATGGTCCGTATGGCTCTTGCAGATATTGAAGCAGTTAAAGGTCTTACTTTTGATCTTCCCAATCGAAAACTGAAAGTCTTCCATAATGAAGGGATTCAGCAAATTACGGCTAAACTCGAAGGACTGGGTTTTGGGGCGAAACTTGATGAAACACAGCTTTCTTCAGGCGATATACCTAATGAACCTGATCCTGTGAGACAAGCTAAAGTACTTAAACTGTTATTAGGTATTAATGCTCTACTTTTCTTTATAGAATTCATCAGCGGTATTATTGCTGCGTCTACAGGATTGATTGCTGATTCTCTAGATATGTTTGCCGATGCAGCCGTTTATGGTATTGCGCTATATGCCGTCGGAAAAGCTGCGAAATATCAAATAAAAGCAGCCCATTTCGCAGGTTGGATTCAGTTATTACTTGCTGTTATCGTGATTGTTGATGTCATTAGACGATTCATGTTTGGAAGCGAGCCAGAATCAACGCTCATGATTGTTATTGGCCTGCTCGCACTTATAGCTAACGTGACATGCTTATATCTTATTTCTGGTCATCGAGAAGATGGCGCACATATGAAAGCCAGTTGGATTTTCTCGGCGAATGACGTTGTCGTAAATATGGGCGTTATATTTGCCGGTGTACTCGTGGCGTGGACGGGATCAGCTTATCCAGACTTAATCATTGGCATACTGGTTTCTTTATTCGTACTTAATGGTGCCCGAAAAATTTTGGCTTTGAAGTAAGGGCACTGTTGCAAATAACCACGAATGGTAAGCTGAAGACTGTTTTAGCTAAAGGTGCAGCATATGAATCCTTTCCATGGTCGGCATTTTCAGGGCGAAATCATTCTTTGGGCTGTGCGCTGGTATTGTAAATATGGCATTAGCTATCGTGAACTGCAGGAAATGCTGGCCGAACGGGGTGTGAATGTTGATCACACGACTATTTACCGTTGGGTTCAACGTTATGCTCCTGAAATAGAAAAACGTTTACGCTGGTATTGGCGTAATCCTACAGATCTGAGCTCGTTGCATATTGATGAAACCTATGTAAAAGTGAATGGACGATGGTCTTATCTGTATCGTGCAGTCGATCAACGTGGCGATACCATTGATTTTTATCTTTCTTCTAGACGTAATACCAAATCAGCATATTGTTTTTTTGGAAAAATTTTAAATAATGTGAAGAAGTGGCAAATTCCACAAGTGATCAACACGGATAAAGCACCCACATATGGACGTGCTTTATCACGGTTAAAACGGGAAGGTAAATGTCCACCAGACCTTGAGCACAGGCAGATTAAGTATAAAAATAACGTGATTGAATGTGATCATGGCAAGCTAAAGCGGATCATCAGGGCCACATTAGGATTCAAATCTATGAAGACGGCTTATGCCACAATTAAAGGTATTGAAGTCATGCGTGCACTACGTAAAGGACAAGCATCGTCATTTTATTATGGTCAGCCTCAGGGTGAAGTGTGTCTAATCGACAGGGTTTTCGGTCTCTAAGTACTTTTTAAAGGGAACATCATCGACTCAAATCTCTATTTGCAACAGTGCCGATTAGGGGGAATTCAGGGATTACTTTTATTTCAAGCAAGTACAGGTTTTATCTGTACGATGAGGAAAATAAGAGAGAGTAAAAGTGGTAAGGAATTCCCACTGTTACTCTAACAGAGATTAAGCAGGATCAGCTGTAAATCCACGCTCACTGAGAGTGGCAATGACTTGATCCTGACTCACCGTTGTGTTGATTTCAACAATACGGTTTTGTAAATCAATATCGAGTGAGGCATTCGAGTCGAGCTCTTTAATTGCGGTAGTAATGCCGCGTGCACAACCACCACAAGTCATATTAGCGATGTGAAATTTCATATGTTGCTCCTTTTTAACAAAACATTTGTTTAAAACATTAGAACAGTAACTCTAAACTTTCACCATACAACCAGCCTTTTTCTGAATCAGTTACTCGCTGTAACTTGGTCTGTTTACAACCTTACAGTTTTCTTCAGAGTATTCCAAAGAAGAGTGTTCTAATGACTACAGTAAAAGTACTTAACCAACATTAATGTGACTTTAAAATGACATTTTTGTCATCTACGATCACTCTGAAATTTATAAGATTAGTTATTTCAATCAATGGTAGTGAACTGAATAGATGAGACCGTTATGGGTTGAAGATAAGCTAAAAACCGGTGACTACCTTTATGTATAATGCCTCATGATGCGATTTTACTGTTCTGATTGTCGTAAGTTGGCAGTCCAGTAGAAACTTTATTGCTCAGCTACAAAAGATAAATGCAGTAATGTTAAATTTCCTCAATTCCCTTATTTTGAAATTCTCTTATTCAATACCCACGACAGTGGTTATATAGCCTGTTGTTAATAGAATTGATAGACCTAATAACATCTCAAATAAAATGGCATGACTAAGGTGTTTAGCGAATTTAGGATGTTGAAGACGCGGGGTGAAATACCATTTGTTGAAGGCAGCTAAAAGTAGAATACCTATAACAAAAAACATTTTAACCATGAAACCATAGCCATATGCAGTATTGATTAAGGTATTAAAATCTTTAATTAAAAGAAGAGCTACACTAGCGCCACAGGCGATTAATATCCCAACAATGAAAGCAGCAATACGTCCAAATACATGCATGCGATCTTTTAAAGGTAAACCACTTATTTCCCGGCTGGTTTTCCATAACGGATATAAAGACCCCATCCATAACGACATAACTAGAATATGGATTGATAATAAAATTTGAGCAAGTAAGGTTAAATTAGCGACATGTCCGAGCTGGGAAAAACTAAAAATAATCGGGAGAAGTAAAACACAAAATATTGAACTTCCAATTATAGAAAACTGACCTTTGTTCCTGTTAAGTTTAACCACCATGAGAAGAAGTAAAAGAGCAAAACTAATAGAACGAAGAACGTATATATACCCCGTCGGAGTATTAACCAATATATTAATATACGTGGGGTCCACCATACCTGTAATACCAGTATTGGCAAAACTACCAATCAGAATAAAAAATCCCAAGGTACTGGAAATTAGGCCTAATCCAGCGCCAATTGTAATATATTTAAGAATCGATTCTTTTAGTTCAAGATATTGTCTAAGTAAAAAATAGCAAAAGGCTCCACCAACGACAAAAGCTACACTTAAATATAAAATAACCTTAGTTAACCAAGTGGCCCACATCCAATATTCAGAAATCATTATTTTTGTCCATTCTAGAACAACATGCCAGCACCTCACTGACATGTTGAAAGGTAATCAATTCTTATTTAGTTGATTTGATAGTGAAACTATATTCACCATTCATGTTGTGACCATCTTTCCCCATTGTTGTCCAGACAACGGTATATTTACCTTTTTTCAGTTTCGGAAGAGCTACATCAAAGGATTTCTTTAAGTCATGAGTAACTTTATATTTTAAAGGAACATCTCTTCGCTGAGCATCCAGTAACTTAATATTCATCAACATAACCTCTGCACCAAAGTTAAGGGTCAAGTTCTTTGGTTGACTAAGGATAGATGCATTTTCCGCAGGAATCGCACTCACTAAACTCACATGAGCGAACGTAGTTGTAGTAGCCACAATCATCGTTGCAGCTACTACAACATTACGTAGAGCAGTCATTTTATTTTGAAATAATTTCATTTACGTTTCCTCTTGATTCGTTAGTTCATTAGAGATGACTTTATAAAATCTATATTTAATGAGACCACATCATCTCCTCTTATATTTCAATTATTAGTAAGAGACAGAAACAGGGCGATGACTTCAAAATTACATTTTTGTCATTTTTAAAAATCAATAGACTCAAGTGATAAAATTATTCAATAGAAATAAAAAAATTGACTATAACCAGCTACCACCTAAGTAAAACACCGGTGGCATAACCAGCGATCAACTTCATCAAAAGAATGAGTGGAGCAAATAAATGAAAAATACCTCTCTCTATTTGTTTGCTTCATTCATTTAAAGGTTGTATCGGCTGATCAACTGATGGAAGGAAAATATCATGACTTATATCCGCCAAACTTTACTTGCACTTTGTATAACCACTGCCGCTCTAGGTGCATTAGCCCAAAATCCTGAAGAGCATAAAACTCATCACCCAGAAAATACTCCTCCATCCACAGTCACTGTTAAAAAGACAGCTACTGGCACGATGACTCCAGACAAAATGGCTGCAATGGACCAGCACATGAAAGCGATGCAAGCCATGCATGAAAAGATGATGGCTGCAAAAAACCCGCAAGAACGTCAGAAACTTATGGCTGAGCACATGAAACTCATGCAAGGAGGTATAAGCATGATGAAACAGATGGGTAGCCAAAGCATGAATGCCAATATGGCTGACCGTCAGCAAATGATGGAAAAACGTATGGACATGATGCAATCCATGATGCAGATGATGATGGACTGTATGCCTCCGTCAGCAACTAAATAGTTACCCATGAATTAGGGGAAAGCACCATGAATCACCAACACCAAGAAAATAATTCAGTACCTAACTTCTGGTCTACACGTTATGCCATTGGTCTAATCGTGCTGGGTGGTATCGCAGCTTATTTTCTATTAACGGAACATTTAGCCCACGTTATCGGTGCTTTGCCTTATTTATTCCTTTTAGCGTGTCCACTGATGCATATTTTTATGCATGGTGGTCATGGGCATAACCACTCGCAGCAAAAAAAATCCGATATATCTGATAACAAAAAATAGCTCTTATCAGGAGATCCATCATGAATCATGCGGAATCGGCTTATGGTTTATGGACGCTGGTTATCATTAACTCAGCAGTTTTTATCATGTTCGCTTTCAGTTTTTTTAGACCTTCCACTGCGCGCGATTGGCGTACATTTGGGGTCTTTTCGGCTTTTATCATTGCTCTATTTGTCGAAATGTATGGTTTTCCTTTAACCATTTACCTGTTATCTGGTTGGCTTCAAACTCGCTTCCCTCAACTTGACTTACTTTCTCATAATGCAGGTCACTTGTGGTCAACGCTATTAGGTGAAAAAGGTGATCCACATTTTGGCATTTTGCATATCGCCAGTTACGTTTTCTTGGGCTATGGATTTTACCTGTTATCAACGTCATGGCACGTGCTGTACAACGAGCAACGTCAGCATTCTTTAGCGATCACAGGCCCTTATGCACGTATACGTCACCCATAATACGTGGCTTTTGTGATGATCTTGCTGGGTTTTTTATTGCAATGGCCAACTTTACTGACACTGATTATGTTTCCAATCCTACTCTTAATGTACAGCCGCTTGGCAATTAAGGAAGAGGCTGAAATGAGTAAACAGTTTGGCGCTGTCTATGACAGCTATGCTCAACAGACTCCGAGATTTATTCCAAAATTCGGCCATAAAACCACTTTACCATAAGAGAATTATTTATGTCAGATCAAAAAAATCATAACCAGGACCATATGGCACAGGCTACAACAGACGTACTGAAAGACCCAGTCTGTGGTATGACCGTCACTGAAGAATCGAAATACCATGAGGAATTTAAGGGGAAAACTTACTTTTTTTGCAGTGATAAATGTCAATCAAAGTTTCATAGCAGCCCGGTGCAATATATCGCTAAACCCGCAACGACGACTGCCGATGCACATACACAGCATCATCAGACTACTCAATCCGTTAATGAGACAAGCACAACAGGCACGATCATCTATACGTGCCCAATGCATCCAGAAATTAAACAAGATCATCCTGGAAACTGTCCTAAATGCGGAATGACACTGGAGCCACTCATTCCTGAATTAGAGGAAGATGAGAATCCGGAGTTACGTGATTTCCGCCGACGCTTCTGGTGGACACTGCCATTGACCATCATCGTGACTTTTTTGGCGATGTTTGGTCATCAAATGAACCTGTTCAATATGGCGGTTCAGAGCTGGATTGAACTGGTGTTGTCACTCCCAATTGTACTTTGGGCAGGTTGGCCATTTTTTTCCCGGGGTTGGCAATCGGTTGTGAATCGCAGCCCGAACATGTGGACGCTGATTGGTTTGGGCACTGGAGCTGCATTTATTTATAGTGTGGTCGCAACCATTGCACCGCAAATCTTCCCAGACTCATTTATTTCCATGGGTCGTGTCGCTGTTTACTTTGAAGCTTCAGCGGTCATCATTTCATTGACCCTACTGGGACAAATATTGGAGTTAAAAGCACGTTCGCAAACTTCTGCTGCAATTAAGTCACTCCTTGGGCTCGCTCCTAAAACAGCTCGCCGAATCCTGCCTGATGGAACTGAAGAAGATGTTCCTCTAACGCATGTCCATGTAGGAGATTTACTCAGAATTCGCCCAGGTGAAAAAGTGCCTGTGGATGGTGTAATCACTGAAGGAAGTAGTTCAGTGGATGAATCGATGCTGACAGGTGAACCTTTACCTATCACTAAACGTATCGGCGATAAAGTCATTGGAGCTACCCTGAATACCAATGGTTCATTGATCATGCGTTCAGAGAAAATTGGTTCAAGTACCATGTTATCCCAGATCGTACAGATGGTGGCGCAAGCTCAACGATCGAGAGCACCAATGCAACGTATGGCTGATCAGGTAGCAGGTTGGTTCGTCATGGCTGTAGTGACCATTGCTTTGCTTACCTTCTTTGGATGGGGACTATTCGGCCCAGAAGAATCAAGCTGGGTTTATGCATTAATCAATGCTGTGGCAGTACTCATTATTGCCTGTCCTTGTGCACTAGGCTTGGCAACTCCAATGTCTATCATGGTTGCGACGGGTCAAGGTGCTACTCATGGTGTGCTGTTCCGTGATGCAGCAGCCATTGAGAATCTACGCAAGATTGACACACTAATCATCGATAAAACAGGTACGTTAACTGAAGGACGCCCTGTATTCGATCGTGTAGTTGCCGCATCAGATTTTGACGAATCTGAAGTATTACGTTTAGCCGCCAGTCTTGATCAAGGCAGTGAACACCCGCTAGCCGAAGCGATTGTAAACGCAGCACACGAACGTGGCCTGTCTCTTGAAACACCAGATAATTTTGAATCGGGCTCAGGGATTGGTGTTCGAGGTCAAGTGGGCGATCGTCAGTTAGCTTTGGGCAACACAGCACTGATGGAGCAATTGGGTATCTCGGTACAATCTCTGATTCCGCAAGCCGAAGAGCTGCGTTCGGAAGGTGCAAGTGTGATGCATCTAGCCATCAATGGTGAATTGGCCGGTCTGCTTGCAGTATCCGATCCCATCAAAAAAAATACCCCAGAAGCACTTGCCACCCTGAAGGAAGCGGGTCTACGTATCGTGATGGCAACAGGAGATGGTCTCACCACTGCCCGTTCAGTCGCAGCACGTCTAGGCATTGATGAGGTACATGGCGAAGTCAAACCCGCAGATAAACTAGAACTGGTCAGCAAATTGCAGAAGGAAGGTCGCATCGTGGCTATGGCTGGTGATGGCATCAATGATGCACCAGCACTAGCCAAGGCTGATGTCGGTATCGCTATGGGGACCGGAACTGATGTCGCAATGAATAGTGCTCAAGTTACCTTGGTCAAGGGAGATTTACGCGGTATCGCGGTTGCCCGTTCACTTTCGGAAGCTACTGTTGGCAACATGAAACAGAACCTCATGTTTGCTTTCCTTTACAATGCTTTGGGTATCCCTATCGCGGCTGGCGTACTATATCCATTTACCGGTTGGTTGTTGTCACCGATGATTGCCGCCTTGGCTATGAGTTTGAGTTCAGCTTCAGTCATCACGAATGCCCTTCGCCTGCGAAATAAAAAGTTATGATAGAGAGTTCTTTTCTTCCACCAGATGTACCAGGTCTTATTGCAGCACTTGCCATCGGCCTGCTCATTGGTTTAGAACGAGGATGGCACGATCGTGAATTGCCCGAGGGCAGCCGAGTAGCAGGCCTACGTACCTTCACATTGACAGGATTGCTCGGAGGAGTGCTCGGTCATTTACAACCAAACTTCGGGCCTTGGCCGCTGGTCGCGGCCGTATTAGGGCTTTCCTTATTATTAACAGTGTCCTACGCGCGTACCGCAAAACTTTCCGGTAATCTAAGCGCTACCACGACGATCGCGATGCTGTTGACATTAGTTTTAGGTGCATATGCATCCCATGGTAATGTTACTTTAGCATTAACCGCGGCTGTAATCGTCGCTGTATTTTTGGATCTCAAGCCAACCTTACACGGTTGGCTACGCTTGATAGAGCATCGTGAATTAACCGCATCCCTGCAGTTGCTGGTACTTTCTGTCGTTATATTACCCTACTTACCCAATACGGGTCTGGGACCTTTTGCTGCATTAAATCCTTACCAGTTATGGTGGGCAGTGATCCTGATTGCCGGACTCTCTCTGGCAGGTCATTTTGCCATGCGGCTTACCGGTTCAGAAAGAGGCATATTCTGGACAGGTCTATTGGGTGGTTTGGCATCTTCTACAGCTGCAACTGTCGCACTGGCACGCTATACACGCCAGCACCCCGTCATGGTCAGTGCTGCTATTTCTGGAACATTGGCTGCCTGTGGCATCATGTTTTTTCGTATGGTTGTGCTGATAGGCGTCATTGAGCCAGCATTGCTAAGCACTTTTGGTGGTGCAATGATGATTGCGGGAATCCTTCTGCTGGGTATGGCATTGTGGAGACAACGCCAAATTACCAGCGCTGAAAACAACGATCGAACAATAGAAGCAATGGCTCCTTTTGATCTTGGGACAGCATTCAGCTTCGCTGCTTTCCTGGCTGTCATGGCAGTCTTGGTCCCGGCAGCAAAACAATGGTTGGGCACCAGCGGCATCTTCGTATTATCGACTATTTCTGGGCTAGCAGACGTAGATGCTATTTTAGTCTCACTTGCCCGCCTGCATAGTACTGAAGGCTTAACAACAAATGTCGCTGCTGTCGCGCTAGGGCTGGCCACACTGAGCAACATGTTAAGCAAAGCGACAATTGCATGGATGACAGGGGGGCACAGTTTGGCCGAGCTATCATATTTGGCTACACAATTGCCATGATAGGTGCTGGCGTAGCTCTGGCTCTCAGTTTGAGCTTTATGTAAGGTCAACTCGGGTAAATGGAAGATGTTCAAAAAATGAGTTAAAATGATTCCCCTTGCATGGATTCACTTTGAAAAACAATGGTAAAAATGATTCGACCATTGAGGGATTCAGCCTGGATGGTCGCCCCAAGCATATCAAGAATAGATTTTGTTATCGCGAGCCCTAAGCCGGTTCCTTCTTCTGTTCTTTGTCTAGATGCATCTGTTCGATAAAATCGATCAAATAACCTGGATAGTTGTTCAGGAGAGATTTCAGGGCCTTCATTTTCAATTGAAAATATTGTGTTATCTAAATTCTGTTGAAGTTTTATGCGTATTGTAGAATTCTTATTTCCATATTTAACTGCATTAGATAATAGATTGCTGAGTGCTCGACGTAACATAGCAGGATCACCTTTGACATTTCCAGATCCTGTTTGTTGAAGCGTCATATTTTTTTCGGCAGCTAGCGCATCATAGAAATCAAATAAGGCTGTAACTTCTTTAACCAGGTCAATATTCTGTAAGTTCTGTAATTTTAGGCCATGTTCTGCTTTTGCCAAGAAAAGCATATCGGATACCATTCGAGCCAAACGTTCTAATTCTTCTAAATTAGAAAATAGTACTTCTTGATAGGTACTGGTATCTCGTTTACGGGCAAGACATACTTGAGTTTGAGTCATTAAGTTATTAATCGGTGTTCTAATTTCATGCGCTAAATCAGATGAAAAATCGGAAAGCCTTTCTAAAGCTGATTCTAGTCTGTCGAGCATATCATTGAAGGCAATTGCTAATGATTTTAGTTCTGTTGGTGTGTGCTCAACTTCTAAACGTTCTGAAAGATGTTGGGCAGAAATGCCTTCTGCGACCTTAGCCATTTTTTGCACGGGTCTTAAACCTCTCCAGGTTGCAAACCAGCCTAAAAACATTAAACAAATCGTACCGGCTAAACCAATGTAAAAAAGTTGACGCTTAAAATCATTTAAAAAATGTAGATGTTCAGATGTATCGATCCCCACAATAATGCGTACAGATTGTATTTCAGTATTTTTGTTTATATCCGTGTTGTAGATCATGCCACGATAGGTCTTATTCTTAATTTTCCATTTAATCCAAGGGTTATTTGCTGACTTGATTAACTGTTGAGTATTAATGATTGAAGGTGTTGAACTAAATAAAATCTGACCTGCCGGTCGTTCTATTTGGACCATAAGATCATGGTGTCCAACTAAAGCATCTTTCAAATATAGATCAAGTTCTGGAGAATTTTTAGGATGCTGTTGGAGAAGATTCTGAATAAGCTGGATTTTACCTTCTAATTGGGTACGATCTTGCGTTTCAAAATGATGCATCACTAATTTATGGATGAAAAACCCCATCATAATGAGAATGCATATAGTCGATAATGAGAAAATAATACCAATACGAAAACTGATAGATTTGAATAATTTATTATTCATCTTCTACCTCTAATACATACCCCATTCCTCGAATATTCTGAATTAACTTAGGGGTAAAATTACTATCTACTTTATTTCTTAATCGTTTAATAGCGACTTCAACTACATTTGTATCACTATCAAAGTTCATATCCCAAATTTGAGATGCAATAAGTGCTCTTGGTAGAATTTCACCTCTTCTACGCATAAAAAGCTCCATAAGCGCAAATTCTTTAGCCGTCAGATCAATGCGTTGACCTGCTCGTGTTACCCGACGTTTTCTCAAATCAAGTTCTAAATCAGCAATCTTAATAATATTATTATCTTCTCTTTGTTGCCCTCGTCTAAGGAGCGTTTTTATTCGAGCTAGAAGCTCTGCAAAAGCAAAAGGCTTAACTAAATAATCATCAGCGCCTAGCTCTAATCCTTTTACTCGATCTTCGATTTGATCTCGGGCGGTAAGAAAAAGAATGGGCATTGTTTTACCGCTGCTACGAATATCATTGATAATATTCCAACCATTTAGTCCAGGTAACATCACGTCTAAAATAATTAAGTCATACTCTTCAGAAAGAGCTTGATGTTTACCCGTTAACCCATCTGTAACCCAGTCCGTAATATAGCCAGCTTCGGATAAACCTTGCTTGAGATAATCACCAGTTTTTTGTTCATCTTCAACTAATAGTATTCTCATCTCAGAATCCTAAGTTATTCATTAAAACTATAATAACGTTATAAAACATCTGATCGAGATAGATTACAAAAATGTCATTTTCAAGTCACTTAGATGTTCAGTGCTTCACTTTATTGTAGTAGCAAGAAATTAACTTTTAGAGAAACTTATGAAAACTGTAGTGCGTCGTAGTCTAACAATTTTAATGTGTGCTGGAACTTTAATTGCTGGTACTCAATCCTGGGGCAAAAGATGTATCAACCTCAAGTGCCACTAAAACGGTAAAAGCACAGGAACCTTGTACAAAACCTTGTAAAATGGAAAAAGATGACAAGACTCAGCAAGATCATAGTCAACATCAGTCTCCTAACTCATCTGACATGTCAAAAATGGATCATTCTATGATGAATATGGACCATTCTAAAATGGATCATTCAAAGATGAATATGCTTGGTAGCAATAAATAATTTTATAAATAGCGAGAAAGAAGTATTAAAGTTTATACTAAATATTTGCTTTATTACTTCAATCTTGACCTTTCTAAAGGTGAGATAGAATGTCAAAAAAGTTAAGTCATATACTCTTAATTGGAGTTGGTTTATTTTCATCAACTTGGGTAATGGCGGCAGTTAAAGAATATGATTTAACAATCGCTGAACAAACTGTAAATATCACAGGAAAACCAGTTGAGAGAATTACTGTAAATGGTAAATTCGTTGCACCACTTCTTGAATTTGAAGAAGGTGATGAGGCCGTTATCCGTGTTCACAATAAGTTAAAAAATCAGGACTCTTCAATCCATTGGCATGGCTTATTATTACCTGGAATTATGGATGGTGTACCTGGATTTAACAAATTTAATGGCATTGCCCCTAATAAAACTTATGAATATAAGTTTAAAGTCCGCCAAAATGGTACTTATTGGTATCATTCACATAGTAAAGGACAAGAACAAGACGGTTTATATGGTGCTTTTGTTATTTATCCTAAAGATAAAACTCCACTAACAGCTGCTGAAAAAACCGATAAAGATTACGTTGTTTTGCTTTCTGATTTTCATAATTCAACAAGTGATCAAATTATGAAAAATCTTAAAAAAGAAGCAGATTACTATCAGAACCGTCGCGAAACAGTATTCGATGTATTAAAACAAGTTAAACGTGATGGATTAAAGGCAACTTGGCAAGACCGCTCTATGTGGAATCGGATGCGGATGTTGAAAACAGATATGTCCGATGTGACTGGTTATACATTTTTAATGAATGGCAAAACACCTCAGCAAAACTGGACCGGTAACTTCAAAGCTGGTGAAAAAGTTCGCCTTCGTTTTATTAATGCTTCCGCTATGTCATTCTTTGATGTACGCATTCCAAACCTAAAAATGACTGTAGTCAGTGCTGATGGTCAACCTGTAAAGCCCGTTCCTGTAGATGAGTTCCGTATTGGTACTGCTGAAACCTATGATGTCATTGTGGAACCAAAACAAGCACATTACCAAATTGAAGCTGAATCTATTGATCGTACCGGTTTTTCAGTGGGAACATTACATGAAGAAAGCAGCCCAGCAGTCAAACAAATTGAGATGCCTAAATCTCGCCCTCGTGCTTTATTAACTATGGAAGATATGGGGATGAGCCATGACATGTCATCTATGAAAGGTATGGATCATGATATGTCTTCTATGAAAGGCATGAATCACGATATGTCTTCTATGAAAGGTATGGATCATGATATGTCTTCAATGAAAGATATGAATCATGATATGTCTTCTATGAAAGGCATGAATCACGATATGTCTTCTATGAAAGGTATGAATCATGATATGCCGATGAATAGCGCTACTGTTAAGGCGGCTTCAGACAAGAATGATAATACCGTATTTGGATGGGCAAATGCTTCAACACCTGAAGGTAATAAAGCATTGCAATATAGTGATTTGCAATCGTTAGATCCTCAAAAAGACACTCGTGCAGCTGAACGTGAAATAGAGATCCGTCTTGGTGGAAACATGGAGCGTTATATTTGGACAATAAATGGTAAAAAATTTAATGAAGCCGACCCACTAGTGGTGAAGTATGGTGAACGTATTCGCTTAAAATTTGTCAATGACAGTATGATGGCTCACCCAATGCACTTACATGGCATGTTTATGCAGCTTGAGAATGGTCAGGATCCAAGCAATATGCCAAACAAACATACGGTAATTGTTCCACCTGGGAAAACGATAACCACTCTACTCACAGCTGATGAGTTAGGTGAGTGGGCTATTCATTGTCACCTGCTTTACCATATGAGTGCAGGAATGATGAATAAACTCATTGTAGCCCAAGTAGACAAAGATAGTGTTTCAAAAAATATTGTTGCTCAGCCCCCAATAAATGAGAAGGGAGTAAATCCACATGCAAATCACTAAGAATTTCTTCTCAAAAACAGTCTTATCAATTGCATTAATAAGTATATCAAACTTAACTTTTGCTAATAGCAGCACTTCGGAACAAGAAAGTAATATTACAAATGGTATGAGAGTCTTATTACAGGAGTCTGGTGGCTTAAGATATAGCCCCCAAGAATTGTATCCAGAATATTATTCAATGGAAAATGCAAATGGGGGAGATAATATTATTCTGACCGCAAGAAAGAGATCAGCCCCATCTCATGATGATCATCTTAAAGAACATGGCGGACAAATTTATCAAGCAACAAAACTTGAAAATGCATGGATAGTTGATGAAGATGGTAAGGGTACACTAGGAACGAAGTTTGAAACTTTGATTGGGACAGATGAAAATCGTCTATTTATTGAAGCCAATTCGGAAAAGTCAGAAAGTAATGATCCAGAATATGCTGTATCAGCACTTTATAGCCGTAACGTAGCCCCATTTTGGGATGTACAAGCTGGGGTAAGATATAGTGAAGATAAAAATAACAGCAGCAGCGATCGAGTGGATGGGGTTATTGGTATATTAGGTCTAGCTCCTTATTTCTTTGAAACACAAGCATATCTTTATGGCGGTGAGAATAATTTTTGGGGAGCAAGTTTTGAATTAGAACGTGATTTGCTTTTAACTCAGAAACTTATTACTCAACCTTATATCGAAGCAGATGTAATATTTAGCGATGATTCTAACTATGCTGCAAAATCAGGTTTATCAGAACTAAAAACTGGTATCAAAACCCGATATGAGATTACTAAGCGAATTAAACCTTTCATTGATGTTGCTTACCAATATGAAAAAGGACAGAAAGCCACTTCTATGCAAGAGGCAACAGAGTCTGAAAAGGGATGGAAATATGGTGCAGGCATCGAATTAGTTTTTTAAAATAGTATGATTTGGATTCATGAATGGTAGCTTCGGCTACTATTCATGAATTATTACTATTTATTTTCGAATCTGTAAAACTAAAAAAGCTTAATTTTTGGTCTATTTTTATGCAGTGGTTAAAAACATGCTTAAAATTATCACTTATGAGAGTTTTTGATATGCCAACTAAAAAACCAACATCTGAGCGTGATATCGCTAAAGCAGCTGCTTATATATTGCAAGAAAGCTTTATTAAAGGGTAATCCTCCCATAAATAACCGAAGTTAAAAGTAGAGGTTAAGCAGCCATTAGAGGTGGCCTTCCTTTGTTTGCTTGGTGTGGTCTTTCATGGTTGTAATGCCACAACCAGTTTGTTGCATAATCT
>NZ_VPBR01000023.1:0-17248 GCF_013418645.1 Acinetobacter sp. YH12132 | reverse complement strand
TTGTTTTCGCTGTATCTTTGATACCCACGATTTCAACTTCTTCACCTACTTTAACGATACCAGTTTCTACACGGCCAGTTACAACTGTACCACGACCAGAAATAGAGAATACGTCTTCGATTGGCATCAAGAATGCTTGATCGATTGCACGTACTGGCTCTGGAATGTAAGAGTCAAGTGCTTCAACAAGAGCAACAACAGCGTCTTCGCCATATTGACCTGATTCACCGTTAAGTGCTGCAAGAGCAGAACCACGGATTACTGGAGTGTCATCGCCTGGGAAGTCGTAAGTAGAAAGAAGTTCACGAACTTCCATTTCAACTAATTCGATTAACTCTTCGTCGTCTACGATATCGCATTTGTTTAAGAATACGATGATGTAAGGTACACCTACCTGACGAGAAAGAAGGATGTGTTCACGAGTTTGTGGCATTGGACCATCAGTCGCTGAACAAACAAGGATCGCACCGTCCATCTGAGCAGCACCAGTGATCATGTTTTTAACATAGTCGGCGTGACCTGGGCAGTCAACGTGAGCGTAGTGACGAGTTGGAGAATCGTATTCTACGTGAGAAGTGTTAATTGTAATACCACGTGCTTTTTCTTCTGGAGCAGAGTCGATTGCAGCGTAATCTTTCGCTTCACCACCGAATTTCTTCGCACATACAGTTGCAATTGCAGCTGTTAAAGTTGTTTTACCATGGTCAACGTGACCGATTGTGCCCACGTTAACGTGTGGCTTATTACGTTCAAACTTAGCCTTAGCCATGTTTATTTTCCTCGTTTACGTCGAACACAATCTGAGTAATACCCAGCCTCGACATATCGCCTAAAAAACTAGACACCTAATACTTAAAAAGCAGACTAAATAGCCTGCTTTCTTTAAATCTCATGCAACCAAGTTGCTAAACTGTATCTGGAGCTCTTATCGAGATTTGAACTCGAGACCTCTCCCTTACCAAGGGAGTGCTCTACCACTGAGCTATAAGAGCGATCATCTTCGATGATGGAGCGGGAGACGAGGATCGAACTCGCGACATGCAGCTTGGAAGGCTGCCGCTCTACCAACTGAGCTACTCCCGCACATTGTTGGTAATGTACCACTTCATTCGAAGTTAATGGTGGTGGGAGAAGGATTCGAACCTTCGAAGCTTACGCGGCAGAGTTACAGTCTGCTCCCTTTGACCGCTCGGGAATCCCACCAATATCACACTTATTGCAGTGCTCGTTCTTTACTTCACATCTCGAATTCTCTAAGATGGTGCCGGCACACGGATTCGAACTGTGGACCTACTGATTACAAGTCAGTTGCTCTACCAACTGAGCTATGCCGGCGTTTCTTAGTGTTTCGTACGTTTCGTATCGGAACGGTGTGCAGTTTAGCAAAACTTGAAATCCGTGCAAGTGTTTTTTTTAAAAAAACCGTCAAAAACTCACAAAATCAATCCGTTTGACGATAATTCAACCGCTTTGATCACTGCGCGAGCTTTTATTTGGGTTTCATTCCACTCAGATTCAGGATTTGAGTCGGCAACAAGGCCTGCGCCAGCCTGCACATAGACCTTATTTTCACGAATAACACAGGTCCGAATCGCAATCGACATGTCCATTTCGCCATGCCAGCCTAAATAACCAACAGCACCACCAAAAATTCCACGTTTTACTGGCTCAACTTCGTCAATAATTTCCATGGCACGGATTTTTGGTGCCCCAGAAAGTGTGCCTGCCGGGAAAGTTGCCTTAAAAACATCCAAGGCATCAACATCATCACGCACTTCACCCTGCACATTGGACACAATATGCATGACATGCGAATAACGTTCGATCACCATTTGATCAGTCACCTGCACTTTGCCAATTTTTGAGACGCGACCAACATCATTACGACCCAAGTCAATCAGCATTAAATGCTCAGCAATCTCTTTTTCATCAGAAAGTAAATCTTTTTCCAAGGCCAGATCTTCTTCTTTGGTTTTACCACGTGGACGTGTGCCAGCGAGTGGACGCACGGTGGCAATACCATTTTCCAGACGTGACAGAATTTCCGGCGATGACCCAACAATATGGAATGGGGTGTCATTGTCCAAGGTGCGCCCTTGCACCAGGAACAGATATGGTGATGGATTAAGGTGACGTAAAGCGCGATAGACCTGTAACGGCTCACCATCAAAGTCAGACACCATACGATGTCCCGGCACCACTTGCATGACATCACCAGCACGGATGTATTCTTTAACCTTCTCAACCGAAGCAATAAAGTTGTCATGCCCAGTTAAAGATTCAAAATGCGGTGCCATATGAGTCTGTGCTTGCAGATTCACCGGTGTCGCCAGCAACTGCTCCAGCGCATCCAGTTGTGCCTGTGCTTTCTGATAGGCATCAGCATCTTTGCTATCGGCATGCACAATCAGGAATAAGGTATCTTTTAAGTTGTCAAACACGATCACGGTTTTAGACAGCATCATCCAGATATCTGGCAGGCCCACCGGATCAGCATCTGGAACATTGTTCAGGCGCGGTTCGATATAACGCACCGCGTCATAGCCAAAGTAACCGACCAGTCCACCAGTAAAGCTTGGCAACGCCGGTAAATCGGCCTGTGTTGGCACTTTAAACTGGGCCTGGAAATCACGGATAAACTGGAAAGGATCACTACACGGCTGCTGTAGCAGTTCGCCATTGGTCTGCTGAATGGTCAACTGCCCTTCATTGCAAGAAAATACGGTCGACTCGCCCAGACCAATAATCGAATAGCGCGCCCAGTTTTCACCGCCTTCGACAGATTCAAACAGATAGGCCTGTTCATGCTCTTTTAAACGCGCAAACACAGACAATGGGGTTTCGGTATCGGCGAGACGCTGACGGTAGACAGGAATCAGGTTATAGCCGGCAGCTTGCAGTTGTTGATATTGGGCTTGAGTGGTCATGTTGAATCTCTTTCATTTTCGCGGGGTCATAGGAAGGTTGCTGGTAGGTGCTGACTTAGTGACGCCATCGAAAAACTACACAATCACTCATTGCGGTGTCCTTTTACATCTATTCTTACATTAGGAAGCTAATAATTCTGTCAGATTATCCACCACTTGCTGCGGCTGACAATCATAAATACTCTCGCCATGATTATAGCCATAGCTGACTACAATACAATCAATACCGGCACGACGTGCGGCTTCCACATCATTGGAAGAGTCGCCAATCATCAACACTTGGGATTTTTCTACCCCAAAGGTCTCAACACAGTGCAATAACTGGCGTGGATGCGGTTTACGTTCGCTAAACCGATCACCACCAATCACATCAACAAAATAATGGCTCATGTCCAGTGCATCTAAAATGGCGCGTGATGGCAGCTCGGGCTTGTTGGTGACACAGATCATTTTTTTCTGCTGCTGTTTGCCCCATTCCAGAAACTCCAGAATTCCGGCAAAAGGCTGGGTATCCAGACAAGGATCGGCATTGTAAATTCCTAGGAAAGTTTCCAGCAGCTGCTGATGCTGATCGGGATGCACCTCTCCGGTTAAATGCAGCAAGGTGCTGTGACAAAATACCGAGGTGCCTTTGCCAATCCAGGTGCGTACCTGTGCTTCGGTGACCATGGGCAGCTGCAAGGCATTCAGGCTCATATTCATGGCACGATACAGATCGGTGGCTGAATCGACCAGCGTGCCGTCCAGGTCAAATAAAATCAGCTCACGGGTGTCAAGTTTGGCCACAGACATTTTGGTCCTCTCAAAAAATAAAGGCATGCCAAAGCATGCCTCGATTGTATGCTGTGTCGCGGTTTATTTAAACAACAGCCAGGCAATAATTGCCAGGATCACCAGCACAATAATAGTCATCAGGCCAACAGAGGCATTTTTCTGCTGCTCTTTTTCCTGCTCAACGCGTGATACAGGCTGCTCAACCGGTACCGGTTGTGGCTCTGGGGTGGCCGCGCTTAAATCGGTCCCTTCAGGAATTGGTGCCGGTTTTGGCACACCGACATTGGTTGGCATGCCATCACGTGTCAGTTGCACCGATGCATCACGCTCTTTCAGCTCAGGCATACCCTGATCATTCATCTGCTGTGCCGGCGTTTTCACTGCTACAGTTTCTGTCGGCTCGGCTGCAGTAGCGGTTTCCACCACATCCAGCTCAGGAATCTGTTCTACTTCGGTGCCTGCAGGCGCAAGCGGCTCATCCGGCAACAGTTCCGGTTTGGCTGGTGCCAGGACTGAAAATTTAAAGCTGGCGAACTGGACAATATCACCTTCATGCAACGGAGTTTCCTGCTCAATCCGCAGGTCATTCACAAAGGTGCCATTGGATGAATTTAAGTCTTGTACCCACAGGTCTTCAGCTTTCAGTACCAACGCAGCATGTTTGCGTGATACTTCAGCCGACTGCAGCACCACATCAGCTTCCTGATGACGCCCCACCAGCATGTCACGATCAACACTAATTTCCTGCCCGGTAAATTCACCCGTAATTGCTTGTAATTTCCAAGTCATAGCGAACTTCTCTTTAAATTTTTGCCCATCATAACATGCTCAAAACCAGATTCCATGTCCGCTCTGTTAAGAGCGCGGTCTTAAGGTGGTCGTGGTGGTGGTATTGGTAGTATTGCTGACTTGCGGGCTTAAGGTCTGACGCTGCAGCGCCGGTTCTACCGCAACGGGCGTGGTCACCACAGCCGCCCCCGACTGTGCCGCAGGGGTCGCGGATGGCACCTGCTGATAACGGGTTTGATTTAGTGGAGTTTTAGACACTGGCACCCGCTGCTGATAGATATCTTCCACCCGCTCCGGCAGTTTGGCAAAATTACCATCCTGATCCAGTGCCAGTTGCAAGCTATACAGCTGACTATAACGCTGCTGCGAAATCCGGCGGATATCATTCTGATCTCCAACAATGGTCGGGTGAATAAAGATCAGCAGATTACGCTTCTGATTGGACTTACCATCGGAACGGAATAAACGTCCCAGTCCTGGAATGGCACCCAACCCCGGCACGGCCTGGCGAGAATAGGCAGTGTTATCTGAAATAAGACCACCCAAGACAATAGTCTGACCATGCTCGGCCAGAATTGAGGTTTTAATTGCGCGTTTGCTGGTGACCAAGTCCTGCGCCTGACCTTTGCTGGATTTAACCCCAGAAACTTCCTGTTCCACTTCCAGACGCACTGTGCCATTTTCGCCAATGTGCGGCACCACTTTTAGGGTGACCCCGACGTCCTTACGCTCAATGGTGGTATAGGGATTGACGGTACCATTTCCGGTACTGACCGAACCAGTGACAAACGGCACGTTCTCACCAACCACGATATAGGCTTCTTCATTGTCCATGGTGACAATAGATGGGGTCGACAACAGATTGGATTTGGTGGTTTCTTTTAAAGCTTGAATCAGCGCGCCATACAAACGGCGTGAACCATCACTGCCTTCCTGATAATCCCCCAACACCAGTGAGGTACCCGCGCCAATCGCGCCACCCGCACCCGCTGCACCTCCAGTTAAATAACCGGCGGCAATATTTTTCAGGCTAGACCCCAAGTTATCAAAATTGATCAGGCCAATGCCACTGCTTAAATCACCCAGGGCCCATTGCACGCCAAGCTGATCGGCATCGGTGCCTTCTACTTCAATAATCGCGGCTTCAATGAGAACCTGTTGACGGCGTGTATCCAGCTGCTGAATCGCAGACTCAATTTCGCGCATCAGCTGTGGATCAGCTTTGACCACCAGGGCATTCTGGCTACTATCGGCAATAATACTGACGCCATTGCCATTAAAGCTGGTGATCTGGCTCTGCTGATCAAAACCGTTATTCAGGGTAATACTTGGCGAGGTACTGCCTGTGCTATTGCTGGATGTGCTGTTACTGCTGTTATTGACCAGACTGCTAACGCTATTGTTACTGCTATTTTTCGTATTGGAAGATGAGCTGCTGACCGCCTGCCCCGATACCAGCCCTTGCAGAATTTCCGCCAGGCTTTGCGCACTGGCATATTTTAAGCGGAAGACTTTTAAGCCACCAAGACGGTCGGCCGCCGGCACATCCATCATTTCAATCATCTGACGGATGCGCTTGCGGGTGGCAGTATCGCCTTTAATGATAATGCGATTGGTCCGGTTATCCGCCACAATTCGCACCCGCGAACCTTTGAGATCTTTGGCATTGCCGGTCGAACTCATTGACTCCAATAGCCCGATCACTTCTTCGGCCTGACTGGACTGTAGCGAGATGGCTTCAATATCATTTTGGCCGGTGCCATCCAAATTACGGATGATATTTTCCAGCTGATAGATATTGCTGGCCCGGTCCGAAACAATCAGGGCATTGGTGCCGGCCACCGCAGACAGGTGGGCAAATTGCGGCATTAAAGGCCGTAAAGCCGGAATCATGTCATTGGCATTGGTATTTTCCAGCCAGATGACCCGGGTCACAATCTGGTCGCCGCGCGCATTCTGGCGTGCATCAAACGGAATTCCGGAGCTTTTGACATTGTTATCTGGCACCAGCTTGATGGTATTGCCCGAGGGAATAGCCACTACCCCATTAACATTGAGCACGCCCAGAAACAGGTCATAGACTTCATTGCGGTTCAACGGCTTGTTGGAAATGACCGTGACATTGCCGCGCACCCGCGGATCAACCGCGAAGTTCTTACCGGTAATATCGGCCACTTCATTAATAAATGCAGTCAGGTCAGCATCACGTAAATTAATTTTCCAGGTTTGTGCATAGCTCGCCGTACTTACCATAGCCACCAGAGGTGCGCCGACCACCAATGCCCAAAGCGGACGCTCATGATTTAATAAAGCCATAATCTACCGTGTTTCCTAACCCTATAAGGTGACAAATCCGTCACTTAAAATCTTGTTGTACCGTGATGACCTGGTCACCACGCTGAACTTCCAGTCTGACCTGACCGTCCTGTCTTGCCTGCTCCAGCAATTGGGCTTCATTTTGCCCTTGTCCGACAGTCTGACCATTTAAGGATAAAATCCGGTCGCCTGGTTGTAATCCCAATCTGCTTCTGAGTGCCGCCGGTGTCCGTGCGGTAATTTCATAGCCCTGACCATTGCCACTATTCACGCCCATATCCTGTAAATAGCGTTCCCGGTCTTGCTGAATCTTTTGCACTGCCTGACCAATCGCATTTTGCGCAGTTGTTGCCGGTGCCGGATTTCTGTTGGGTGCAGCTGGGCTTTGTGTCGGCACAATCGGCTGATTCAGCCCGTTTTCAATGCCTTTAAACTCTATCTCACGGGTGGCGCCACTGCTATGACGCAAAACCACCCGATCCCAGTACACTTCAGCCAACTG
This sequence comes from Acinetobacter sp. YH12132, assembly GCF_013418645.1. Taxonomy (NCBI): domain Bacteria; kingdom Pseudomonadati; phylum Pseudomonadota; class Gammaproteobacteria; order Moraxellales; family Moraxellaceae; genus Acinetobacter; species Acinetobacter sp. YH12132. The sequence goes on along the minus strand of NZ_VPBR01000023.1, from coordinate 9,940 downwards.
ATAACCACTGCCTTCAATCACATCGCCGACGCGATAGCGCTCTGCCACCTCATTGACTTTGAGCACGGCAGAAGAAAACTGGTTGGGATAACCGACCATCACGCCTTGTAATTGAAGGTTCAGATTGTCTTCGGCCTGCGTACGCTGGCTCGCTTCATGAAACAAGGCAAAACTGCTGATATTCGGTACACGCAGCTGCTGCGAACCCAGTTCGACCCGGCCCAGTTGCATCGCTTGAGGTGGCGCCAGTAATAGCCAGAACAGACTGGCCAGCTTCCAGCATAAATACAGAATCAGCAGCGCCAGCAATACCGGTGCGACACGATCGGCCTGTTTCAACTGGAGAGTCTGCAACTGTTCCCAGATTTTCTGCATCAGAAGCCTCCCTTGAACAGCGGCTGGCGGGTACTGATTACATAGGTATCGGCACCAGCCTTGCCTTCATAAGAAGGAACATGCATCAATAAACGCTGGGTCAGCTGCACATCCAGCATCATCTCCTGATCCAGACTCAGGTTTATCATTTTCTGGTCACGTGCATCACGCACATCAATTTTCAGTTTACCGCTTTCATCCGACAGTGTGCCTTTCAGCGTGGGCACGGTCATGCGCTCTTGACGCTGGGCAAACTGATACACCAGCTCCCCGCCGGCCCAGTTCAGCTGGCCTTGTGCCTGGGCAAACCCTTGCTGCTTGTTATAGTTCAGATCGATATTTTGTAATTGAATCGGATTGGTCGGCCATTGCCAGTCGACCAGGGTTTTTAAAGTTTCTGGCGCAACACGGCCGTGTACAGCGTTCAGCATGAAGGTCCCAAAACGGTAACCCATCACGCCTTTTAGTTCGGTATGACCACTATGGATTTCAACATCGGCTGCCACTTTCAGCAATAACAGGTCTAAAGGACGCGTATTCCAGCTTAAGCTGCCACGCAACTGTCCCTTGTGCCAATCTGCCTGCCCCTGCCAGATGTTGCCACTGACATTATGTAAACTCTGATTGTTTTTATAAAACTTTGAAATTAACCAAGCTGCAGGAATCTGTAATAACACAAAAATTAAAAAAGCAATGATGGCGAAAATCCACCACGTGATGTATCTCGGTTTCTTTATCATTCCACCACGACCAACCTATCTAATGCATTCATGAACAAATTGTTATTTTCATGCACACATTATGCACACTTTTTTTACAACACCAACGGATACACATAAAAAAACCAAGCAGTTCTGCTTGGTTTCGACACTCTAGTGCGCTTAGATGACAATCTGATGAAGTTTAGATCAAGAAGTCTTCAAGCTTGGCACCTTTTTCCAGTTCTGCCACTAACCAGCGCGGTTGCTTACCACGACCTGTCCAGGTTTCATTGGCATTGGCTTTATTACGATAACGCGGCTCTACCGATTTACGTACATTCTTTTTACGTTTAGACGCACCAAACTCAAGAATCTGTTCAATGCTTAAACCCGCATTTTCAGCAATTGCCAAAATCTGATTATATGCATCTTCAACTGCCTGGTCCTTTTTCGATGCAATTAATGCTTCCGCTTCTTCCTGCAAGCGCTTTAATTGTTCTACAGACAAATTACTAATATCGGGCATCATATTTACTCCACAAGTATGCTTTTATATTAATTTACTTCAATTGCATTAATACATCATATTTTTATCTGAATTAAGTTTCAATCATTATTTGAAATGAAAAACAATTATTAACAGAGATAAATAATCTATTTATTCGGGATTAGAATTAATCCAGATAATGCCCCACACTATTTTCCAAAGCCAAAATATGCTGCCGAATCGACTCGGGTAATGGCATTTTCTGCATACTTTCAGAATTCACACAAACCATGATGGCTTCTGCACTCGCGACTACAGCCTGTTGCTGCTCGCTCCATAATATATAATGCATGCGAAAAGCACTATTTCGGATTTCCTCAACCCGTACACCTATTTTTAAGGTATCCGGATAAAATACCGGACGCATATATTTGCACTGATTTGATGCCACTACCGTCGAAAAGGATTGCTGCATCATTCTGATCTGATCCATATAATGAATGCGGGCACTTTCAATATAGCGGTAATACATCACATTATTGACATGACCGAGCGCATCCATATCGCCCCATGCCACCACTTGTTGATGAATTACTGGATAATCGGTTAATTGCATGCGACTTTACCTAGATTTTAATTTTCATGAAATGACTATTATTTTCAAACACCAGATTTAACTGCTGCTGTAAATGCGGTTGATCTTTTAATGCCGATTTAATTCTTAAATAGTTCATTAAAATATGTTCCGGATATAAATCCAGAAGCTGTGCTGCATCGTCATGACGACCGGTAGCTTCCAATATATGCCATTTGGCAAAACTCAATACCGGTAAAGCAGGATATTGCTGTTCCCACTGATTCAGATAATCTTCAATCTTGAGATAATCCGGTACCGGTTTTAACAGCTGCTGCTGGAACCATAAATAGAACACATCCTGATGAAACTGTTCAGACAGTAAATGCACCGCCAGATGCTCCTGCTGCTCTCCCATATCGCTTAAGCGTACCAGCACTTTTAACCACAGCACTTTAATCGCATACGGCTGGGTAAATATCTGCCCTGACAGATTGCAATAACGCTGTTTTAAATCCTGCAATGCTTCCGGTGTGGCCTGCTCAAAATGCTGCAAGATTTGCTCAAGCCATAACTGCTTACTGTCCAGCCCTAAATGTCCATATTGGGTCGCACGCAAATATAACCATGGATACTGCAGCGCAAACTCCCCCCACAGTGCGGTTAAGCGCTGCTCATAGGCTTGTTTGACATCTTTGAGCCACGGCGACAGTTGATGGCCATTTAAAAATTCCAGATGGGTCAGGGCTTTTTCCGGTTGCTGCTGCGCCAGATAAATTTCAATACGCTGCAACTCGGCCAGCTCAAAGGCCATGACATTACTCTGGTTTAACATCTGCAAGGCCACCGGATAATCCTGCTGCATCAGCGACAGGCGTGAATGAATCACGGCTTTTAATAAACCAGACTGGTTAAATACCTGACGGATAAAGGCGTCCTGCTCACGCGCGGCATCCAGCAGCCAGATTACTGCCATTTGCTCATAAGGATGTAAATGCTGGAAATCAAACACCGCTGCCTGCTTACGCTGTTCACGGCTTAAATAACGCTTTAGCATCGCCCAGATCAGCTGCACCACCAGACTGATCAGCATCAATAAAATTAAAAGCACCCAGATATTGGTCTGTAGCTGCCAGTCACGCCAATACAGGTAAACATAGCCCGCGCCATAGCCATAACTGAATACACTGAGCAAGGCCACCAGCACTAACGTGACCAAAACATAGGCCAGAACAATCTGCTTCATGATCATTCATCCAATAAGGTGCGGCTGGTCAGCACCGGCACAGGAATCACGGTCAGGCTCTGAATTTCCGCCAATTCAGCGCTTAACTGCTGCGCCCCCCGATCCGGCAGCAGCTGTAACAGATGAAAAATTTCAGTCAGCTCCTGCTGATAATTCAGATATTGGCCTTGTCCTAATAACTGACGTGCCAGTAATAAACGCAACTGCGCTTCTTTTAACAGCAATTGACGCTGACTAAGTACAGTCGCTGGCTGCTCGGCGGCTTCCAGTTTCAACCACTTATGCCAGAAGGCCGGATTGGCCTCTTGCGCCGGCTGCAGTTGTGGCTGCTGGATTTCCTGACGCAACAGCTGATCCAGCTGCTGTAGAGCCTGAGTGACCTGCTGCTGCTGGGCACTGCGCTGTGCCGCAAATTGCTGGATCAGCTGCCGGTCTTTGCTCAGGGTTTGATGCAGGCTTTCGGCCAAGGCCGGTGACAAAGCCCACTGATTCAGCTGAACATCCAGTACTGCCAACTTTTCCAGTGCATACGGATATTGCGCCTGCTTTAAGGCAAATTCGATCAGTTCCAGCTGCTGTTGAAGCATCTGCTGCGGCGTGATCGTGGTCTGGCTGATCTGCACTGTAGTATTAGTTGCAGGCGCACTTGAAGATGCTGACGGTGAAGGATTGCTACTCTGGCGCTGCAAAGCCACTAGCTGGTCATTGAGATTGGCGCGGCTTTTTTCCGCCTGATGCATACTCTGAGACAATTCGGACTGCTGCGCCGTTATTTTAAATACGTCATAGCTCAGCTTTAACATCCAGGCCAAGCCGATGATCAATAATAAAATAAGTAGCTTCTTCATGCGTGTCCTGATTTAAGCTCAATCTGCTGCAGTATTGTTTCTGTTTTTAAATTCGTCAACTTGATCAGTTGAAAACGGGTGTGATGCTGTTGTTGATAATCCATCAACAGCGCTTCCAGGCGGTCACCCAGCACCAGATAACGTCCCCGGTTCAATAATTCTTTTTGCGCTTGACTCAGCCGCAACCAGTTTAACCAGCTGGCCTCACTGCTAATCAGCATCCAATAGTCCCGGTGCTGCTGCAGTTGTGGCAATAGCGCGGGCATCTGCTGAATGGACGCGGCCGGACACTGACGCTGATATAAAATAAAATTCAGAATCTGCATTCCGGCCTGTTGCAGGCTGTCCATCATAAACTGACGACCGCCTTCACCGCGCCAGAAGGCAATACATGAACCGGCCGCCAGGGATTTTAATAAAGGCAGTTCCAGCATCCCTTCCGAGGTTTCAACCTCCGGCACGGCGCTCGAAATTCCGTATTCTGCCAGTACCTGCGCCGTTTTTTCACCAACCGCAATCCACTGTAAATGTTGTAATTGATCGAGATGAATACCGCTTTGCGCCAGATACTCCATCCCGATGTGTACCGCGGTCGGGCTGACCACCACAATCCGCTGCGCCTGCAGTAATTGCTGGTACAGCTGTGCCAATGCATCGGACCAGGGACAGGCCTGTAATTCCAGCAGAGGCAGCTCAATCACCGACCAGGCCTGTTGCCTTAAAGCCTGTGACAAGGTACAGGCACGATCGGCCGGGCGGGTATTAATAAACAGCATCTTAATATAAGGCTTTTAGCAGCTCACCTGCCCCTTGTGCCAACAAGTTCTGTGCCAGTTGTTCACCCAGCTGTTCGGCCTGCTCGGGTGCGGCACTGAGCTGTGCGCTTAACAAGGTCTGGCCATCGACACTGCCCACCCGGCCTTCCATCGACAGCTGGCCATCTTTTAAAGTGGCATAACCGGCAATCGGCACCTGACAGCCACCTTCCAGATAAGCATTAAACGCACGTTCTGCGCGTACACAGACATTGGTTTCATCATCCATCAACGGCAAAATCAGCTCGAGTACGGCCTGATCATTAGTCCGGCATTCCAGCCCCAAAGCGCCCTGACCCACGGCCGGCAAACTCACTTCAGGCGCGAGCGTATGACGAATCCGCTCACTAAGGCCCAAACGCTTCAGGCCGGCACTGGCCAGAATAATCGCATCATATTGACCTGCATCCAGCTTGGACAGACGGGTACCAACGTTACCGCGCAAATCAATAATCTCCAGGTCAGGGCGTGCTTTTAAAATCTGGCATTTACGGCGCAAACTGGACGTTCCGACTTTGGCACCCTGCGGCAAGTCCTGAAAGCTGGCATAAGTATTGGACACAAAGGCATCCAGCGGATCTTCACGCTCGCAAATCACCGCCAGGCTTAAGCCTTCTGGTAGCGCCATTGGCACATCTTTCATGGAATGCACAGCAAGGTCAGCACGACCATCTAGCAAAGCTGCTTCTAATTCTTTGACAAACAGTCCCTTGCCCCCAATTTTGGCTAAGGGGGTATCGAGAATTTTATCACCCTGGGTCACAAAGGTGACCAACTCCACGTTTAGACCGGCATGTAAGGCTTCTAAACGCGCACGAATGTGTTCCGCCTGCCATAATGCCAGCGGGCTTTGTCGAGTTGCAATTTTCAGGGTGTTCATCATGTCAGTGAAAGCAAATAAAAGGATTCCCTTAAACTTAACCTGATCGCTTGAAAATGCAAGTCAATTTGCACCCTGAGATGGCGAAAAAGCCATTTCAGCCGGTGCTTACAGTTTCTGAATACGTTCTCTTAAGGTCGGTAAATGACGACGGCTTACTGCCAGACGTTCTTCCAGTTCACGACAACGCACCTGATATTGACCGGTATTAATCACTTCCAGTCCTTCAAGATAATGAATCGAGACCAGTGCATTGCGATGAATCCGAATAAACTGATCGGCAAATTCATGCTCCAGGTCTTTTAAGGTTTCGTCAATCAGCACGCTGCCATTTTTATGGCGCACGGTGACATATTTTTGATCTGCTAAAAAATAATAAATATTTTCTACAGGCACCAGTTCAACACCACGATAAGTTTTCGCCGTGATCTGGTGGCGTTTTATATTCAATTCTTCCATATTTTCTTTTTGTTTTATGTGACTCAGCTGGGCTTGCGTGAGTTTGGTTAAGTGATCTAAAACCTGCTGCAATTCCTGTTGCATGACCGGTTTTAATAAATACCCTTCTGCCTGCGATTTAAATGCATCAAGTGCATGCTCATCATAGGCGGTACAAAAGACAATTGCCGGCATGGGGTCAAGCTCGCGCAAATGCTGGGCGCAGCTTAGTCCATCCATTTCTGGCATCTGAATATCTAATAACACGACATCTGGCTGATGTTCATCTGCTAGCTCAATGGCCTGCTCACCATGACTGGCGGTTGCCACCACCTGATGTCCAAGTTGAGTCACCAAGCGGGCCAAACGCTCAGTTGCAAGAGGTTCATCATCACAGATCAGAACATCCATTTATCCCTCCTTTACGTTAAATCATTTATTTTTATAGCTTAACGTGAATTTTTTTTATTTATATGGATACTGTACCACGGTGGTATACATGCCCTCCCCTGCATACGTTTGAAAGACCACCTTTCTTCCATAAAAGGCGCGTAGACGCTGTTGCACATTTTGAATTGCAATACCATGTCCTTGTCGTAAATTCATTTTAGCGTTTACGTAAGGATTTGTAATGACGATATTGACTTGATTTTCCAAAATTTCTACCAATACGCTAATGGTACTCGGTCTGGATATTTTTTCAACACCATGAAAAATACTATTTTCCAGTAAAGGTTGTAAAGTTAATAAGGGAATTTGTACCTGACTGAGCAGTTGCGGTTGTTCAATTTTCCATTCCACCTGCAAGCGTTCACCCAGACGAATCTGCTCAATCTCCAGATAACGCTGGCATAATTCAACTTCTTCCTGCAGCTTGACCAGCTTGACTTCCTGTAAACTGGCACGAAACAGACGTGACAGATTGAGCAGCATCTGCTCGGCTTTTTCAGGATCAATCGCAATCAGGCTAATGACATTATTTAAACTGTTGAATAAAAAATGCGGATGGATACGCGCTTGCAAGGCATGCACCTTGGCCTTTAGAGCACTTTGCTCGCGCAGATAATTCTGTTCGCGCAAATATAAATAGCGAAAACAGAATGCTCCCAGCAAGATGCCATAACTTAAATGCAAATCCAGCCCGCCCCCCAGCTCGGCTGCAGTCAAGTCACGCAGATGAAAATTCTGGCCAAAATGCGTCAGCAGATTCAGGCTTAAAGTGGTCACCAGTACAATTAGCTGTAGCAATAAAAAACCAAAACCGAGCGAAAAGCCCAGACTCATCCGGCCCAAACGTCTTTGAAAATATTCAATAAAGGCAGTAAAGGCCAGCAGCACCCAGTTAATATACAGCACATATTGCAGCAGCCTTGAGCCGGTTAATGCCTGCCAGCCCTGCGCTTCAGCCAGTGCCAGCACCATGGCCAATACATTGCTGGCAATAAATAATTCAATTAGATGTTGCCAACGCCCTATTTTCGTAAAAAAATAACTGTAATTTTTTTCATCAGCCGTATCTGCAAAAGATGATCTCACCTGCCCTTCGGCAAGTGATTCCGAATTTGTTATACTCGTTTTCAAATTACTGCTTTTTATTCTATTGAGCCGACATGACCACATCTTCTAATTCCTCAAATCCGTCACAAACCCAGACTTCGGGTATGTGGGGCGGTCGTTTCTCTGAAGCTACTGACGCATTTGTTGCTGAATTTACAGCATCTGTCCAATTTGACCAACGCTTTTATAAACAAGATATTGCCGGTTCAATCGCCCATGCAACCATGTTGGCCAAAGTTGGCGTGCTGACTGCACAGGAACGTGACGACATCATCAACGGCTTAAACACCATTAAAGCCGAAATTGAAGCGGGTCAGTTTGAATGGCGTATTGACCTTGAAGATGTGCACATGAACATCGAATCACGCCTGACCCAGCGTATTGGCATTACCGGTAAAAAACTGCACACCGGCCGTAGCCGTAACGACCAGGTGGCGACTGATATCCGTCTGTATGTGCGTGATGAAATTGATGCCATTTTAGAATTATTGAAAAAACTACAAACTGGTATTCTAAGCCTGGCGGCAAAAAACACTGACACGATTATGCCGGGCTTCACCCATTTACAAACTGCTCAACCTGTGACTTTTGGTCACCACCTTATGGCCTGGTTTGAAATGCTGGTACGTGACTCTGAGCGCTTAATTGACTGCCGTAAACGTGTGAACCGTATGCCACTCGGTTCAGCTGCACTGGCAGGTACAACCTATCCAATCGACCGCGCCTATACCGCAGAATTACTGGGCTTTGATGCCGTGGCTGAAAACTCTTTAGATGCAGTATCTGACCGTGATTTCGGGATTGAATTTAACGCTGCGGCATCGTTAATCATGATGCACCTGTCACGTATGTCGGAAGAACTGATTCTGTGGACCTCAGCCCAGTTTAAATTTGTGAATATTCCTGACCGTTTCTGTACCGGTTCATCGATCATGCCGCAAAAGAAAAACCCGGATGTCCCTGAACTGGTTCGCGGTAAAACCGGCCGTGTTTATGGCGACTTAATGAGCCTGTTGACCCTGATGAAAGGTCAACCACTGGCCTATAACAAAGACAACCAGGAAGACAAAGAGCCTCTGTTTGATGCAATTGATACTGTACGTGGTTCACTGATGGCGTTTGCTGACATGATTCCGGCGTTGGTGCCTAATATTGCAGAAATGCGTGAAGCGGCACTGCGTGGTTTCTCAACTGCAACCGACCTTGCGGATTACCTGGTGAAAAATGGCGTGGCTTTCCGTGATGCCCATGAAATTGTTGGTAAAGCGGTCGCACTGGGCGTACAGGAAGGCAAAGACCTGTCTGAACTGACCCTGGAACAGCTGCAGCAGTTCTCTGACCTGATTCAGGCCGATGTATTTGAAAAAGCCCTGACTCTGGAAGCTTCAGTGAATGCACGTAACCATATTGGGGGGACTGCTCCGGCACAAGTCGCTGCTGCGATTGAACGCGCCCACGCCCGTTTAGAGCAACTTTACGCTTAATCTTAAATTCGGAGTATGGATATGTCTCGACAAGTATTTTGCCGTAAGTATCAACAAGAAATGGAAGGCTTGGACTTTGCCCCGTTCCCGGGTGCCAAAGGTCAGGAATTATTTGATACCGTGTCTAAACAGGCCTGGAACGAATGGCTGAAACATCAGACCACGCTGATCAATGAAAAGCGTTTAAATGTGTTTGAAGCAGATGCGAAAAAGTTTCTGGAAGAACAGCGCGAAAAATTCTTCAATAATGACGAAACCTTAGAAAAAGCCGAAGGGCTAAAGCCTGAGTAAAACTTAAAGCGCTGCTTTAAGTTTTACGCAAGACAAGGACGAAGTCCGCGTAGGCTTTCATGCAAAAAGAATCTCCATTTTTGGGGATTCTTTTTTATGCACGGTTGTAAAAATTACCTCTGTACACGACAAAAATAGATAACTCATTGAAATAATGTCACAATAATTGTTTTCTAACGACGAATACTATGACACATCTCAATGAGTTATATCTTATCTTAAACAAATCTCTAAAATGGAACAA
>NZ_VPBR01000022.1:0-19947 GCF_013418645.1 Acinetobacter sp. YH12132 | reverse complement strand
CAGTTGTGCTGGCGACAATAGCAAGAGTGAACCACCTGATCCCTTCCCGAACTCAGAAGTGAAACCTCTTAGCGCTGATGGTAGTGTGGGGTTACCCATGTGAGAGTAAGTCATCGCCAGCTCATTATTCAAAATCCCCCTAGCTTAAACAGCAGGGGGATTTTTTTATGCGGGAAATTTGTGTGGGAAATAAAGATAAGTAGAATCAAAATGACAGTGAAATGAGAAAAATAGAGAAGATTAACCTTCCTCTTGATTTCTCAACTGTCGGCGAGCATGTTTTAAAGCCGTTCTTAAACCTTCTTCAAGCGTCGGATGATAGAAAGGCTTAGCAAGAAGTTCATCTAACGTTACCCCTTCATCAATCAGCCAGGCAAAAGTATGGGCAAAATGTTCGGCAGATTTTACAAAGAGTTCTGCGCCTAATAACTGGCGTGTACGTTTATCAATATAAATTTCGACAGCGCCTTTATTTTTAGCCAGAACCATCGCCCGACCTTGGCGCTCATAAGAAACCTTTCCAATCACAAAGTCGATGTTCTTGTTTTTAAGCTGTTTATAGCTTTGGCCAGCAATTGCCATTTCCGGTTGACTAAACACAATACTCAGCGGTGTTAAGTCTTTTAAACTCTTCAGTTTTGGATAATTAAGGCAGTTATGCACTGCACCTCGGCCTTCATGGGCTGCTTCATGCTGAATGGGGGTAGAAGTATGCGCATCACCAACCACAAAAATTGGGTAATTTCCCAGTTGTTTGGTTTGTGGATCAATCGGTAGCTCTTTAAGATTACCAAATTGAGAGTCAATCTGTTGTAGATTCAGCGAATCTAAATGACTACGACGGCCGGTGGCCACCAATACGTAATCAACCATAAGGTGCTGCGTTTGACCTTGCTCGCTAAACTCAAGCTTGACCTGATTGCCTACCTTTTCCACTTTTTGCGGTAAGACTTCAAACTTAATCTTTAATTCATTGCTGAGAAGTTCTTGGGCGAGTTGTTGCAGATCAGGGCTGGTCAGGGCACCAACACGACGGCTTCGTGCGAATATTGTCGTATCACAGCCCAACCTTTGCATGGCTTGAGCCAGCTCCAGTGCAATGACACCACTGCCAATCACGGCTAAAGATTTAGGGATGGCGTCTAGTTCAAAGATTTGATCTGAGGTAATCAGTCGTTCACCGAGCTGCTGCTTCCATTCAGCGTCATAGGTTGGGGTAGAGCCGACAGCCAGAATAAAGGCTTTGGCCTGATATTGCTGTTGGTTCACCTGTACGGTTTGAGCATCAATAAACTCTGCCTTGCCTTGAATTTTGTGTTGTGCATCCCAGCTTTCGACTTCTTTTAAAGTGGCTTGAGTGAAATGGTCACGCAAAGCGCGGACATGCGGCATCACCTGTGTGGTATCGACCTGTGCTTTGATGTTGAGACCGACTTTATTTGCCTCGTGTAAATCATGTAGGCGATGTGCAGCAGAAATCAGCACTTTACTGGGCATACAGCCCACTCGGGCACAGGTGGTGTCCCAGGAACCGTCATTAATAATAAGAATATTTTGTGTGTGCTTGATGGCTTCTTGATAAGCAGTGATTCCTGCTGTGCCTGCACCAATAATGATGAGATCGTACATGTGTAGATAACTTCACGTAATAAATAATTTTAGGCTAACACAAGTAAAACATTTATCATCCTTTCATTTACATAAAGCAGTAACTATGGTTACATATCTGATAATATTAATTATATATTTGACCAACTCGTTGTTTTGAGGGATTTAGGGGGGAATAATTCGGTGAAAAACAAAGAAATTAGTTTAAAGTTCTCAGCAGTTGCTTTAGCAGTTTTATTGACCGGCTGTGGAGGTGGTGGGAGTGATGGTTATTATGGTGGTGGCACTTCTCAAGTTAAACCAGAAAATTCTAATGGTATTCAACAGCCAACTTTATCAGCTTTGAATATCTCTGATGTAAAACTAATAGATACTAATAATTTGAATACTGCCATTATAACTAGTGCAGGGGTATTGGCTACAGTAAAAGTTACTGATCAGAATGGTCAACCTGTTAGTGGAGCTTTAGTTACATTTACTGGTGAGAATGTTATTTTCGGTACTTCAAATGGCGCAGTTATCACTAATTTAGACGGTATTGCGAATATTTCTGTAAAACCTTTAGATTCAAAAGATACAGGTAGTTATAAATTATCAGCTTCTGCAGAAAGTAATGAAAAAACTGCTAAATCAAATGATTTGTATTTTTCAATAGAGCCTTTTAAAACTAAATTATTAGATTTAACAGCAGTACCAAATGAAATTGATGCTGGTGGTTCCTCGACTATTACATTAAAAACTGTAGATCCTGTAAGTAATGCTATTCAAAGTAATGTTCAGGTTAATTTTTCTGCTAATTGTGGCACCTTTGAAAATAATTCAGTGTTATCAAATCAAGGTATGGTAGAAACCAAATATATTGCTATTTCTTCAGGCGGACAATTATGTACTGGTCCACAAGTAATTTCTGCATTGGCAAATAATGGTGCGATATCAAGTACAGTCAATATTACTGTTAAATCAATTAAAGCAAATTCATTAGTTTATACCTCAAATGAAATTAAGCTTGGCACAGTTAATAGCGGATCTTCAACTGCGGGGCAAGTGGAATTTACGGTTTATGCTGATAACGTTCCAGCAAAAGACCAAGATGTTCGTGTTGAATTAATTAATGCTCCTCATGATTTAAGCTTTGTTTCATTAGGAAATACAGAAAGCAAGATAATTAAATCAGATGCCGCAGGAAAAGTAGTATTAAATCTTTATCCTGGTAGTTTGCCTGGTCCTATAGAAATAAAAGCTACTCTTGTTTCAGATCCAACTATTTTTGCTTTGACTAAAAGTGTTTCCGTAGCAACTGGACGTGTTTCACAAAATGGTTTAAGTCTAGCTGTTAGTAAAAATTCACTACAATGGGATGTGGATGGAGATAAAGCTACAATTACAGCACGTTTAAGAGACCGGGTAGGTAATAAAGTTCCAAATGGCACGGTGATTAGTTTCGTTTCTGAAGGTGGGAGCATTACGCCAAATTGTTCTACTGCAGATGGTGAGTGTTCAGTTACTCTTCAAACCCAAAATCCACGCCCATTAGATAATCGGGTAACAGTTCTTGCCTTTGTTGAAGGTGATAAGCAATATATTGATAAAGATTCTGACAATCGGTATACAGCTGGTATTGATGAACTAGTAAGTAATATTGGTGATTTCTTTAGAGACGATAACGAAAATACTATTTTTGAAGCAGCTTTAGGTGAGTTTTTATATAAGCGAGGAGCTACTGGAGCTACATGTGCCCCAAGTACTTTCAAACAACCTAATATAGCAGGGACTTGTAATACTGGCTTAGAAGCGGTCATAAGAGAACAGTTAGTTTTTGCATTTAGTGATGATACACCTACTGTTACCTCTGCTAATATTAATTCAGACAAGACGAATTTTAGTTTTAAACTATTTGGTAATACTCTTAGATCTGTACCAATGCCAACAGGGACAACAGTTGATGTAGTTGCGGAAGATAATACAGATAAGAACGAATTATCTTGCACGGCAGAATTGTGGAGTGGAAATCCAACTGTAGCTTCTGTGTTTAATTTATTAACACCAAGTACTTTTGTAAATAGTAGTCAAGTAAATTATTCATATCGTTTAAAAGGGTGTGGTACTGGCGATAGTCTGATTTTGTCAGTCACAGCTCCCAACGGCAAAATCACTAAAGATGAGTTCAAACTTTTTTAAAACCAAAAAAACAGCGCCTCGGCGCTGTTTTTTATGGGAGTTTAAATAGAAACTATAAAGAGGTCCCCACACTCACCCCCACCGTTGGGCGGACATCCATAGAGCTACAACCTGCCAGTACACATGCACAAATCAGCATGATCCAGATTTTATTCATGTAATAACCCCTGATTTTTTGCCTGATTAAATAGGGCTGCCGAACGTGAACCACTACGACAGACCATTAAAATCGGTTTCGGCAGTTCGTTATAGTACTTCGCAAACTCCTGCACATCGGCCTGAGAAATTGCACCGCTGCTTACGGGTTGATAAATCACGCTAACCCGGGATTTCTCGGCAATGTCACGTAATTGATTCACTTTCACCGTGTTACCTGCTTCCTGATCAGGGCGGTTTACAATCACCGATTTAAACCCATCTTGCAGCAAGATCTTAAATTTCTCAGGTGTCATTTGCCCAGAAACACTAAGATTGGCATTTAACGCACGGCTAAAATCACTGGCAGCAACGCATAGGGAGGTCGTGGTCATTGAGAGCGCCAAAACCATCCCTATCCACAACGATTTAGTCATCTAACAGGTCCATTTGTTTGGCCAGTTGATATAAGTTATTTGAGCGGTTGCCGGTACGGCAGAACATCAGAACCGGTTTTGGTAATTCATTAAAGTGATTGGCAAAGGTACGGACATCCAACTCGGTAATTTGCCCAGCCACCACCGGTTGATAGACATAATCTAACCCTGCATTACGCGCTGCATCTTCAATTTGTGCGCTGGTCGGTTGTTCCGGGCCACCTTCCATGTCTGGACGGTTGTTAATAATTGATTTAAAGCCTTTTTCAACCACTTGGGTTACGTGTTCCGGGCCAATTTGACCTGCAAAGCCAACATGCTCACTCATAATGCCACTCCATCATCCATATCTGAATATTATGCTCTATAATACCACTAGCCAGATTTTCGCGCAGATTGTTCTGAAATATTTATAAACGATTACAACCATAAAACAACGCACTGGAGCAGCCATGCATGCCTATACTGTCGAGCCTCTCTATGTCAAAAGCGGTCAGGAGGTCATTGCTGCCGATTTTTACCTGCCAAAAACTTCCACTAAACCAGCCGTGATTTTAATGGCGCATGGTCTGGCCGGCCTGCGTCAGTTCAAGCTGGTGCAATATGCCAAACGCTTTGCCCGCGCCGGTTATGCGGTGGTGCTGTTTGATTATCGCTATTGGGGCGGCAGTACCGGGCGTCCGCGGGAGCTGGTGTCGTTGTCGCGGCAGCTGGATGACTGGCGTACCATGATTTCACATGTACAGGAACGGCAATCGGTGGATGGGCGGCGGATTATCCTGTGGGGTACAGCGCTAAGTGGCGGCTATGTTTTAACTTTGGCTTCGCAGTTAAACCATTTAAAAGCGGTGATGGTGCAGGTGCCATTTGTGGATGGTGCGGCCAGTGCCAAGCTGTATCCGATTCAGCAGCTGCCACGTGCCTTAAAAATTTCCAGTCAGGATTATATGGGCGCTAAAGTCGGCTTAATGCCAAAAACCTTGCCGGTAGTTGATCCGAAAGGGCTGTGTTTCTTACCGACGGCGGATAGTTATGAAGGTTATCTGTCGATTTTACATCCAGATTTTTACTGGAGTGGCGAGATTCCGGCACGGGCGCTGTTTCATCTGATCCGTTATCGGCCGATTCAGGATGTGCGCCAGATTAATATTCCGGTGCTGTTTATTGCCGCCAAACGCGACAGCCTGATCCCGATTGAATCGAGTCGTGAAACAGCCACCAATATTGCGCCTTATGTGCAATATCATGAATGGGATATGCAGCATTTTGATGTTTATCATGGCCAATATTTTGAAAAAGCCGTCAAGACTCAATTAGAATTTCTACATCAGCATATTGGAGTAAGCTAAATGATTGTTGTCTGTCCAGCCTGTAGTGCCAAAAACCGTGTTCCGGAGGATAAGCTAACTGCCCATCCAACATGCGGACAATGTCATCAGGCTTTAATTCCACTGGCGCCGATTGACCTGAATGAGCAGAATTTTAGCCAGTTTATCCAGCACAGTGATTTGCCAATCCTGATCGACCTGTGGGCAGAGTGGTGTGGACCCTGCAAGATGATGGCGCCGCATTTTGCCCAGGTTGCGGCGCAATATCCGCAAGTAATTTTTGCCAAAATTAATACTGAAGAAAATCCGCGTTTAAGCAGTGCTTTTAATGTGCGCAGTATTCCCACGCTGGTGTTGATGAATAAGACCACCGAAATTGCTAGAATAAGCGGCGCATTAAGATCGACCGAACTGAAACAGTGGTTAGATCAGCACTTAACTTCAAACCCTTAATCACGCCCGGAGCGAATGTGTCAGATTCTCAACTAAAACCGGAAGGGACGCTCTCTCTTCAAACCATTGCTATGCCTGCCGATACCAACTGGAGTGGAGATGTGTTCGGGGGCTGGATTGTTTCGCAGATGGACTTGGCCGGGGCAATTCATGCCGAGCGTTTTACCCAAGGTCGCTGTGCCACCATTGCCATTAACCAGATGACCTTTCTGGTGCCTGTGAAAGTGGGTGATGTGATCAGCTGCTATACCAAAATCCTGAAACTGGGCAATACCTCAATTCAGATGCAGATTGAAGTCTGGGACAGCCATGACAGTTCACGTGCAGCAAAACGCGTTACCGAAGGCGTCTTTACCTTTGTCGCGGTAGATGTCAAAGGCAACAAGCGTCAGATTTCCGAGGAAGTGAAGCAGAAGTATCTGGAATCGCAAGCTGTATAATTTGTGCACTCAAAGATCAAAAATCCCAGTTCTGAAACTGGGGTTTTTTTATGGTTTAAAGCGGGTTAACGGGCTTTTTTAAGCTGATCTTTACTGACCCAGGCCCAGAGCATTTCACATTGAATTGGTGCTTCACCCGATTCATCGGTCACTTCGACTGCAACCAGCGTTTCACCTTTTTCGGTGTGTTGCATCAAGTGCTGCTGTTCTGCACTCAGCGTTGCGACTGCGGTCATGGCGCCTTGGGTCGGGCGTTTAAAATCAACTTTAAAGCTTTTAATTAACACAATCGAGTGATCGGGCACATTCATGCCGGTGACAAAGCCGGTGGCAGTTTCTGCAATTAGCGCCATAGCACAGGCATGTACCTGGCCAATATGGTTTTGCATGGCCTTGTGATTGTCAATTTTCACCACCACTTTGGCCGGGCTGACCTCAAGATATTTTAATTTGGCTGTTCCCACCATAGGCACGATCCGGCCAAAGGCTTTGCTCCACAAAGTGGTGCGAATCACCTGTGGAAATTTTGCTGTCGCTTTGACTAATTTTGCTAAACGATTCGCTTGTGCCATGATCGATTCCTATGCGGGAGCAAAGAGCTTAATCTTTGAAGTTGTTAAATTGCAGTGGCAGGCCAAATTGCTGTTCTTTTAAAAACGCCATCACTTGCTGCAAGGTGTCGCGTTTTTTATCCGTCACACGGATTTTGTCGCCCTGAATAGAAGATTGCACTTTAATGCCGCTTTCTTTAATGGCTTTATTAATTTTTTTCGCGGTATCAGAGTCAAGACCATCTTTGAGCTTCACCATCTGAATCACGTTTTTACCTGAGGCCGTGGCTTTTTGCGGGTCTAGCGCCTGCACATCAATCTTACGTTTATAAAAATGATTCTCCAGCATGGTATATACTTGCTCACATTGGAAATCACTTTCGGTTTTGATTTTGATCTCTTTGGCTTTCTCATTCAGTTCGATAGAAACATCTTGACCACGGAAATCGAAACGTGTTGCGATTTCTTTTTGAGTATTCTGAACTGCATGATTTACTTCAAAAATTTCTAATTCTGAAACAATATCGAAAGATGGCATAGTTTAGACCTTTACAAATGGAAAGAATATCTGAGATGCTAGGGATGTTTTCTTCATTTGCCAAGTGTTGTTTACATCAAAGGAGTGCACAATGATCCGTAAGCAAGAAATTACAACATTTGAGTTCCCAGAAAATGCAATCATCTGGGATGTCCGTGATGCAAGTGCTTATGCTGAAGCGCATATTCAAGGCGCAGTCAATCAGCCAATTGCCAACTTGTCAGCAGATAGCTTGACTCAGGTGTCAGCGGATCAACCGATTTACATCTTATGTGGCGGTGGCAGCAAAGCGCCGCGTGCGGCTGAATTGTTAGAAGAGCTGGACAGCTCACGTGAATATGTGGTGCTGATGGGCGGTACCCGTGCTGCACGTGATGCTGGTTTGCCTTTGGTTCAAGGGCAATAATCAAAAAGCGCCGTCAGGCGCTTTTTTATGAACACTGTTTATCATTGACTAAAAAAGATCAGAATACTCTCTCACATGATCAAGCATTTAAAATGAAGAAAATAAATGCTCTCCTCGACTTCCACACTAAGCCTGATCTTTCAAACTAAACCGGGCCATCATTCTCGATCTATACAACGTTTTTAGCTTAGGCCTTAAAATACGGTTTCTTGGCTTTGGCTTTCTTTTGAAAACGGCGGATGTTAAGTTTCTCCAGTACCTGCATCGGTACCGGGCAGGCCTCATTTAAAATCTGTGCGGCCAGAATTTCACTGCATAGCGGTGCAAACAGAAAACCTTTGGAACCGAGTCCAGTCAGGCTATAGACTTGCTGTCCGGTTTCAAGTGCTCCAAGCAGCGGGAAATAATCCTGACTTTGCGCACGGATTGACGCACGGCCTTGCCAGCTGTGTGGATCAGGCAGGGTGTCCGCATAGTCGGGGAAGACGCTACGGATCAGCACCAGATTATGTTCATGATCTTCTCGTAAGACTTCGGCATCATCCCGACCCGGATAAAAAGACGCGCCTAAAATCAACTGCTCTGCATCGAGCTGCATACAGTAACCGCCATAACTATAGGCGCTATCTAAACGCAGCGGTTGCTGGGTATTCTTCAGCCAACTGACCTGACCCCGAATCGGTTTTAACAGCGGATAATGTTCAAAAAACTGGCCAGATTCACGGGCTGTGCAGACAAAGACATGATCAAACTGGCCCAGAGATTGGTTGTCACTGAACAGTTCCGGTCGATCTGTCGGGTGAATCTGGGTGATTTTGGCCTGCTGATATTGAATCCGCTCATGCGCCAGAATCTCCGCACACAGTTGATGTGGCGACACCGCGCCAGCCTGTAGCAGACGCAGGGCAGGAAATTCTGATCGCAGCTGTGCGTCTAAATCTTTTTCCAGAATACCTGGCGGATATTGATCGGCCAGTGCCAGCAGCTGTTCCGGATTTTTTAGCCCAAGCTGATTGACCTGAATCGGGCGGAAGGCCTGAAACTTTGCATAATGATTTAAGGCATGTTGCCAGGCCAGGGTCATTAAATGGGTATGGCTCTGTTCAATAGCACACAGCTTGGGATTGAGCAGGGCTAGCGGATTACCTGAGCCACCCGCCAGTGGCGCGCTTTGATCATACAGAGAAACTAGATGGCCACGCTGGGCAAAAGCCCAAGCTATGCTTAAACCGGCAATACCGGTACCAATAATGGCAATATGCCGTTGCTGTGCAGAGGTCGAAGGAACTGAGGTTGCTGGTTCAGTTTCCCGTTCTGGGCTAAGCGGTTCTTCTGGCGCTAACCAGATGCCTTTTAGCATTTCGCGTTTATGGCCAAACCCGCGCGGCCGGGAAATATGAATCCCGTGCTGTCTTAAACCTCGCTTTAACACCCCGGCTACACTAAAGGAAGCGAAGGTAGTGCCGACATCTGACAGGCGAATAATATGATTGAGCACCTGTTCTTCCCACATATCCGGATTGCAGGAGGGCGCAAAGCCATCTAAAAACCAGGCATTGACCTGTGTGGTTTTGGCCATCATCGGAAAGACATCGTGCGCATCACCGAGCCAAAGGTCGATAGAAAAACGCTGCTCCGGAAACGACAGGCGATGACAGCCGGCCAGTGGTAATGGGTACTGGGCAATCAGCTGATCGGCCAGAGGTTTTAGTTCCGGCCAGGCATTTAAGGCGCGAATTAAATCGGCTTTGGAAAGCGGAAATTTCTCCACCGAAATGGCATGTAAATGGCTGTGATTATTCGGACGCACCTGTTGCCACAGTTGCCATAAGGCCAGAATATTCAGGCCAGTGCCGAAGCCGGTTTCTCCGACACAGAAATATTCATAATCTTGCAGGGCTGCCAGACGCTCGGACAGGTCATTACCGTTTAAAAACACATGCCGGGTTTCCAGCAGGCCATTGTCCTTGGAAAAGTAGACATCCCCAAACTGTTTCGATACCGGGACATCAATGCCCTCAATATGTTGCCAATCGAGATCGGCGGTTTGAATGCGATTAGACAACACCCAGATTACCTTTAATGAAGCAGAACATTACCACTGACGGCGACGTTTGGTATACACATAGCTGGCCACCAAAAAGCCCAGCAATACGCCGACAGCCAGCGTGGCAGCGCCGTAAAGAAACATCTGTGCGCTACGTTCACTTTGTAAGACCTGAACCTGTACACCCAGATTGTCATTTTTCAACTGCAGTTCCTGGTTTTGCGCCAGTGCTTCCAGATTGGCTTTTTCCAGCTGTTGCAGGCGGCTTTCCTGATCTTTGACCAGCGCCTTGATTTTAGCTTCCTGTGCCGCTTTATTCTTGGCTAGCTGCTCAGCGGTCAGCGGCTGGTTGGCCGTTGCCGGCGCTGTGGTGGTGGCCACAGCCGGTATAATCGCCGGTTTGTCTGGCGTTGCGACCGCTGGCGTGACTTGAGCCGTGGTATTTATAGCAGCGGGTACAGCCGGTTCAACGGCCCACAGTGCAGAACAGAAGAAGGATAGACCCAGTAGACTCGGGACAACAACGCGCATGCAGCTTATCCTTTAGGAAATGCTTTATTAAAAGGTTTGACTTCAATCTGGCCATAGACGCCTGCTTTCAGGAATGGCTCATCTTGCAGCCAGGCATCAAGGGCTTCACGAGAATCAAAATCGACAATAATGGTACTGCCATAAAAGCCCGCTTGCGGATTGGCCGGATCTTTCGGCATCGCACCGGCGACAATCAGACGGCCTTCATCATCCAGCTGTTGCAGACGTTCAAGATGTTGCGGACGAATGGCCAGACGTTTTTCGACGGTTCCTTCGTTATCGGTACAGGTCACCACAAATAAAGGCATAAGGTATTCTCGCTCAAGCGGACTGAAGGATTTATTCGGCAGTTTTAAAGTATTTACGCAATACAATAAACTGAATAATGATAAAGGAAAACATCACAATCATGTCACCAAAAGCAGTGAATTCTCCCCAGTATTTTCCACCCATAAAGATATAGGCAAAGAAACCGTGCAGGAAGGACATTAGCAGAAACATCCCGACCCAGGCATAGTTCAGTTTCAGCCAGCCTTTGTCGCTTAAATTAAACACTGGTCCAAACAGACGCTGGATTAACGGCTTGCGATCTTTGCTGAACCACGGCGACAGCAGGAAGGCGCCAGCAAAGACCAGATTCAGCAACACAGCTTTCAGGCGAATATAGAAGTCATCGCTCAGCATCAGGGTAATACCACCAAAAATCACGGTCATAAACAGCACAATCCACTGCTGTTTGTCTAAACGGAATTTTTGAGAGACAAATAATGCGCCATACACCACTAACATGGAAATGATCAGACCAGTGGTGGCTACAAGAATATTATTGTTATCCACACCACCAGCAGAGCCGATCATTTGCAGCAAAGGATGGTGGGTATCTTTTGGATCTACAGTTTTATATAAATAAAAGAAAATAATGAGTGGCACAAAGTCTAAAAGTGCTTTCATGTTAGAGTATCTAAATCTGATCAAATAAATGTCATAGTATAGAGATGCACGGCGTAGATTTACATACACATAGCAATATTTCTGATGGAACTTTAAGTCCGCAGCAATTGATTGCAGCAGCAGCTGAACTGTCGATCCATACGCTGGCATTGACTGATCATGACAGCATGGATGGAATTGCACTGGCTCAGAAAGCAGCGAAAAATCACGGGATTAAGCTCATATCTGGCGTGGAAATTTCCAGCCAGTGGTCACGTCCGGCGACCAAAAAAAGCTATGCTGTGCATATTGTGGCCTTGAATATGCAAAATCCGGCGCCGATGGCGGCACTACTGGCCCAGCAAAAAAATATTCGTGCTGCGCGCTCCAAACAGATTTGCGAGCTGCTGATTCCGCTGATTGGTGAAGATATTTATACCGATGTGATTGCCAAGGTAGATAATGTCCCGGATCGGGTGACCCGTACCCATATTGCCAAAACCCTGGTGGAAAAAGGCTATGTTAGTCGGCCGCAGCAGGCCTTTGATAAATACATTAAAGAAGGCAAAAAAGCCTATGTGAAATTTGAAGGCTTGGGCTTGGAGGAAACTATTCAGGTGATTCATGCCAGTGGCGGTTTTGCGGTGCTGGCGCATCCGACCCGTTATGATCTGTCGGCGACCAATATCCGTTACCTGATTGAAATTTTTGCCAAATTTGGTGGAGATGCCGTCGAGTTGCCGCCGGCGATTGATCCAAGTTCTACCCGGCAGATGGTGGACCGGATGATTGCCGAGCATGGCTTAAAAGTCTCGATCGGTAGCGATTTTCATGGTGAAAATATGCCATGGATGAAACTGGGCAATATTCCCAGCCTGAAACCGGGGCAGGTCGGGATTTGGGAGAGTTTTTGTTAATTCTAAATCTTGATGAATGGATCAGTTTTAAGATCTTGGGCGAATTTATACATCAAATGCAGAATGAGGACATTAACAAGTAATAAGGCCCATTCAGAAGTGATTAAAGTCATGATGACGATATACAGCATGATGGAAGTCAGGACTAAATTTCGATAAAAGTTTGGATGTTTTTTTGAAATGAACAGATGATCAATCTTGAGATCAAGTTTGAACTTACGATAGGCAATCACATCAATGCGTGAGGATAAGGCGAGTTCCAATTGTTTAAAGTATTTTGCATGAGAATGAATGAGATAAGTTTTACCATAACCTGTGGTTAACTGTAAGTCATGACTTTCTGGACAGGTTCTCAAGGCTTCTATGTGTGTAATTCGGGATAAGTCGAGCATAAGCGCCGATGGGATTTTTTCTAATCTCCCTAGTCCTCTTTGTGCTCCAACTTCTGTGCCAATGAATATTGAAAAATCATTATTTTGGGAAATTTCAAATAACTGGATGATTACATGAGAGCGTGTCAAAAAATGTATATCGATCAGTTGCCCAATCATCGCATCACTTAATTTGACTTGAAGTGTAAAAAAAGGCGAAAGATTAAAAACCTGTTTTAAATCTACATTAAACCAGATGCCTTGATCATGATTGGGCAGTTGTAATAATAACTGTGGCTGTTTCACCTGCCACCATTTTGCACGAATAGTACGTTGAGCCAGAATAATTGCTTGTGAATGTTGGACTGCTTGCTCAGTCATATCTTTTTTGAGTTGAGGATCGATCAAATATTTTTGTATAAAAAAAGGAAACTTTAAATTTATTCCTCGATCCTGAAACAGAAAGAGGGGAACACATAGACTAAATAAAATATGGAAAACAGGCCTACGTTGAAGATCGAGAAAAAGTTCTGATTGGACTAATGAACTCACTATAAAAGCCAAGATGGCACAAAGTAAAAATAGTGCTAAAGCCAACCATGGTCGAACAATGGGTTGAGGCACCGCTTGTTGAATTTTTTGTTTTAATTTCATATTTTTTTGAATTTTTAGATAAAAATTAGAACCTCAAAATGCTAATTCTGAGGCATTTATTTATAAATTATAGCAAATTATTATCTTGTGCCTGAATTGGTGGTGGTGTCGGTTTCCCCAAAGTCGAGAGTAATTCGATTTCAATGGTGCGCACCATCGCATCTAAAGGCAAGTCATTACTTTGCGTACCAAATGGCTCTTCAATTTCCGAGCTTAGGGCGTCCAACCCCAAGAAGGTATAAGCCAGAATCCCGACCAGTAGTGGTGTCGCCAGCCCCAGCGTCGAGCCCAAGCTAAACGGCAGCATAAAGCAGAAAAAGTACACGGTACGGTTTAGCAATACCGAATAGGCAAACGGCAGCGGGGTGGTGGCAATCCGGTCACAACCGGTTTGCACCAGGCTGAGTTCCATCACATGCTGGTTCATCTGGCTGTAAATAATATCGGAAATTTCACCTTCTTTTAGGGCCTGCATCAGTTCCCATTGAATCAGGCTGAGGGTATATTGCGGCGCATTGGCCTGTTGATACAGCTGGGTTACGGCCTGCTGGCTCATACCGCTGGTTTCTACCAGTTCAGTCGGATTGGCAGTTTGATGGCGCAGACGGTCACGCAACACATTGGCAAACACAATCACATGCTGAATCACCCGTTCCCGGCGGCCTTGGGCCAGCATCCGGCAGTCGCGGTCAAAATGGCGCGCATTGGCAATTAACATGCCCCACAGTTTGCGAGCTTCCCACCAGCGGTCATAACAGGCCGAATTTTTAAAGCCAAGGAAAATCGACAGCACCACCCCAATTAAGGTAAAGCCGATCAGGGGGAAATCAGAGAAGTGAAAATACCCGACATAGGACAGGCCGCCGACAATCGCCGACAGCAACATGACCACGCCCAAAGGTGGTAACACCTTCGGTAAGATGGTACCTCGCCAGGAAAATAACAGCCTAAATACGCTCGGTTGGTCACGTACAATCATGTCTGGGAATCAGCTTAAGTTTTTCATGATCTTCTGTGCTGGCCGGGTTTTTGTCAATATGTTGCGCTGCTTAAAATGTCGACTTGATGAGTTGATGTTCAGCAAAGGAAAAACTGCCTTCGGGAGCAATAATACAATGATCAATCAGGCGGATATCAACCAGCTGGCAGGCCTGCTGGATGCGCTGGGTCAATTGTAAATCGGCCGGTGAGGGCTGTGGCTGTCCCTGAGGATGATTATGACTGATCACCAGCGCCGTAGTGTTTTTCTGGATGGCAAAGCGTAGCAGCTGGTTGATCGAAATTTCACATGAATTGAGCGCGCCAAAAAACAGTTTCTTAAAACAGATTTTGCGCAGCTGCGCATCCAGGCACAATACTGCAAATACTTCCTGAGTTTCACCGAGCAGTTCAAAGCGTAAATAGTCCAGTAGCAGCCGGGAGGAGCTGAGTTCCAGTTTGTCCTGCTGCAAATGCTGGGCGGTATAGCGCCGGCCCAATTCCTTGACCGCCATCAGCTGGCTGTATTTACTTGGACCCATGCCATGAAACTGGCTTAAATCGGGCAGGGCGGCATCGAGTACCGCATTCAGGCTGCCAAAGGCCTGTAATAAATGACGGGCCAGTTCAACGGCAGAGTACTGCTGGGAGCCGGAGCGCAGGAAAATAGCCAGCAGTTCGGCATCGGAAAGACTGTGCGCGCCGTACTGGATCAGGCGTTCACGCGGACGCTCCTGTTCCGGCCAATGTTTAATACTGAAGTTCATTGTTATTAGACTTATTGGTGATGAATTGTTATGGATTTCGCCCAGACATGTCTTGGGAATGACAATATTTAATGCTATTGTGAGCCCCACTGCAACAGAAAGGTAAGCTGTTCGTGAGTTTTGATTTAAGTGTCATTCCTAATAAAAATATTATTGTGGGTATTACTGGCGGTATTGCCGCCTACAAAAGTGCCATTCTGGTTCGCCGTTTAAAGGACGCTGGCTTTAACGTCCGGGTGGTGATGACCGAAGGGGCACAAGCCTTTATTACACCGCTGACCTTTCAGGCGTTGTCGGGCAATCCGGTGCATACCCAGTTGCTGGACCCGGAAGCCGAGGCCGGCATGGGGCATATTGAACTGGCACGCTGGGCCGATCTGGTGCTGATTGCACCGGCCAGCTGTGACACCCTGGCCAAATTTGCCGCCGGTCTGGCAGATGACTTGTTATCGACTTTATATCTGGCCACCAGTGCCCCGGTCTGGGTGACACCGGCCATGAATCAGCAGATGTGGGCGGCCAAAGCTACGCAGCGCAATCTGGCGACGCTGGTAGACGATGGCGTGCATGTGATTATGCCGGAATCCGGCTCACAAGCCTGTGGTGATGTCGGTCTGGGCCGTATGCCTGAGCCGGAAGAGCTAGCGCGTCAGGTCACCGATTATTTCCATAAAGCGCAGCGTGCGATTGCTGAAAAATTTGGCTTACTGGCCAGCAAGCATGTGGTGATTACCGCCGGGCCAACCCGTGAAGCGATTGATCCGGTACGTTATATTTCCAATCATAGTACTGGAAAAATGGGCTTTGCCCTGGCAGCAGCCTGCTATGCAGCTGGCGCCAAAGTTACGCTGATTGCCGGGCCGGTCAGTCTGGATACACCAAACGGGGTCCGCCGTATTAATGTATCTTCAGCCGTGCAGATGCTGGACACCAGTATGCAGTTGCTGGATGAAGGCTGTGATGTGTTTATTGCCACCGCGGCGGTTGCCGATTATCGCGTGGCTGAAGTTGCAGAACACAAAATCAAAAAATCCGGAGATGAACTGGATATCGCCTTAATCAAGAATCCGGATATTGTGGCGACTATCGCGCAGCAGGACAAACGTCCGTTTATGGTCGGCTTTGCCGCTGAAACGCGCAATGTGGAAGAATATGCGGCCGGCAAACTGGTGGCGAAAAAGCTGGATATGATTGCCTGCAATGATGTGTCCCGTGCAGATATCGGCTTTGCCTCTGATGAAAATGCCATGACGGTGTTCTTTGCTGAAGGCTATCATCTGCCAAAACGCGATCTGGAAAAAGCCTCCAAGCAGGAAATTGCCCAGCAGCTGGTCGAAGCCATTCATGATGCCTTGCACCATGATCCGGCGCAGGATGAAGCCTTCTGATCTTGTCAGAACAAATAAAAAAGCCCTGCAAGTGCAGGGCTTTTTCGTGTTGGACTTAAATGCCTGAATACAATTAAGCCTGACCTTCTGCAGCAGCGGCTTGTGCGCGTTGCATGTTGGCTTCAAATTCAGCATCGAAGTTGATTGGCGTTAACAGCAATTGCGGGAAGCTGCCTTTGGTAACCATATCATTCACTGCTTCACGCAAGAATGGGAACAGGATGTTCGGGCAGTAGGCACCCAGAATATATGGCAGACGTTCTTCTTCTACGCCATCAATCAGGAAAATACCTGCTTGAGTGACATCTACAATAAATGCTGTATCACCGGCATTGTTGGCTTGAACAACAACTTTTAAAGACACTTCAAAGTGGGTTGGATCAATCTTTTCTGCAGAAGACGACAGATTGATATTCAGTTCAGGCTGCCATTCTTTGGTAAATACTTGTGCCCCTGGAACTTCAAAAGAAATATCTTTTGTATAAATACGCTCTAATGCCAATTGTGGTTGAGCTTGTTGTTGTTCACTCATTATTTATTCCTTAAAAATATGAACAGAAAATTAATTGAAATTATGACGCCAGTAAGTCATCGAGTTTGCCTTCACGCTCAAGGGCGTAAAGTTGGTCGAAACCACCAATGAACTGCTCATTAATAAAAATTTGTGGAACAGTACGATGGTTGGTGCGCTGCATCAGTTCAGTGCGGACTTCTGGTGCTTCGTTGGATAAATTGATTTCTTTATAGACAACGCCTTTACGCTCAAGAAGCTGTTTTGCACGTACGCAATATGGACATACAGTTGTTGAATAAATCGTTACTTCAGCCATTGCTAATCTCCTCAAGCGGATTATTTGCTTTTTACTAAAGGTAAGCCTTGTGCTTTCCAGTTACTGATCCCACCATCCAGACGATAGCTATCTGCGTGGCCTACCTGTTGCAGGGCAGTGCCGGCAATTTGACCTAAATTGCAGATAAACACCAATGGACGGTCAGCGGTTTTTAACTCTTCAATATGGCTTGAAATTTTGCTGTAAGGAATGTTGCGGCTGCCGCTGATATGGCCTTCACGGAAGTCTTTGGCATCACGTAAATCAATCAGCATGGCATTTTTGGCTTTCACCAGAATCCCTAAAGATTGTGGGGAAATTTTACGCCCGTTACGTTGGCCTTCCAAAATGAAGAATAAAACCACCAAAACTGCCAGTGTTCCAAACAAGAAGGGGTGATTCCCCATAAACTCGAACCAACGTTCCACAAGTCACCTAAATTACAATTTCAAAAATTGTCACAGAGTATAGCCTATAAATATGGTGATCAAAATCACCGCTTCAAGGGTCGGGCTGCAATTAAACTAATTTTTTTGCTGAGCTTCGTTGACTTCATCAATCAGACGTAAATAACTGTCGAGCCGGCGCGTTAAAATCTCACCTGCTGCTGCTGCCTGACGCAAGGCACATTGCTTTTCGTGCTTATGGGTACAGTTACGGAATTGACAGTGACCGAGCAGATTTTCAATTTCCGGAAAACCCTGCTGGATTTTTTCAGTCGTCAAATGCCACAGGCCAAATTCACGGATGCCCGGTGAGTCAATAAGCGCCGAACCTTCACCAAACGGAATTAAGCGGGTGGAGGTGGTGGTGTGCTGCCCCAGGGCCGAGTTTTCTGAGATGATATTGGTTTTCTGCGCCGCTTCCGGCACGATGGCATTAATCAGGGTGCTTTTACCCACGCCAGACTGACCGACAAAGGCCACAGTTTCATTTTTTAAACGGTTGGACAGTTCGGTCAGATCTGCATCAGACTGGGTCTGCATCACTTCATAACCCAAATTGCGGTATTCTTGCAGTAAATCCAGAATCGGATCATTTTCGGTAAGTAGGTCGGATTTGTTCAGGATCAGCAGCGCCGGAATATTGGCATCGGCACAGGCCACCAGATAGCGGTCAATCAGACCCGGTGCCGGTTCTGGCAGCGGTGCAAACACAATCACAATCAATGAGATATTGGCGGCTACCGGTTTAACTTTGTGGTAACGGTCCGGGCGCGTGAGCAAAGACTGGCGCGGATGGATGGCGCTAATAATGCCCAGACCGGTATTTGGATCGGCCTGCCATTTAACCCGGTCACCGGTAACCAGTAATTCCAGGTTGGTACGGGTATGACAGCGCCAGATGCTGCCCAGTTCAATCGGTTTCCAGAACGGTTCAGGTTCACCTTCGGCCACCACGGGTTTTTCAGGATGCTGCTCCGGCACGGAGAGGGCTTGTACTTCCAGCTGGCGTCCATAATGCTGCACCACCAGACCTTCCAGATCATTGGAGCTGTCTATCTCTTCCTGCCGGGTTTGCTGCTGTTTCTGAATGCGGCGTTGTTGCTGTTCAGTCAGGCGACGCTTACGAATTAAAGCCATTCATATCCTAAAAAAACCATGAAATCTGGAGTGCAAAAATAGCATGAAGCACGGGCAGAATGACACCCAAGAACACAGAAATTTGCTACTATAGCCGTTTTTAAGACGAATAAGATTGCACATTTATGAGCAGCACGCCTGATACCCGCTTAATTTGGATTGACCTGGAAATGACAGGTTTAGATACCGATAATGATCAGATTATTGAAATTGCCACCATTGTGACAGACGATCATTTAAATATTCTGGCGGAAGGTCCGGTACTGGCCGTGCATCAATCAGATCGTATTTTAAATGCCATGGATGAATGGAACACGCGTCAGCATGGTCAGTCGGGGCTAATTGAGCGTGTACGTCGCAGTAAACTGAGCGCGCAGGATGCCGAGCAGCAAACCTTGGAATTCCTGAAAAAATGGGTCAATCCAAAAACTTCGCCGATGTGCGGTAACTCGATCTGTCAGGACCGACGCTTTTTACACCGGTTAATGCCGGAGCTGGAGCAGTTCTTCCATTACCGTAATCTGGATGTATCTTCTGTTAAAGAACTGGCCAAACGCTGGCGTCCGGAAATCATGAGCGGCTTAAAGAAAAATGCCTCTCACCTGGCCATGGATGATATCCGTGACTCGATTGCCGAGCTGAAATACTATCGTGAATATTTCTTTATTATGAATAAATAAGTATCTGTTCATCATCCATCTATTTGCACTGTGGGGACTAGCGTATCCACAGCGCTTAAGAAGAGGCTTTGGGCCATTGCTGTCCCACAATTTTTCACAAGAGGAAGCTCATTTGAGCTTCCTCTTGTTTTATGGGTATTTTATCGGGTGAAAATAAAGCTTTTAAAGTTCTTCTTTCAAACAAATTCACTTGAATT
>NZ_VPBR01000021.1:0-24692 GCF_013418645.1 Acinetobacter sp. YH12132 | reverse complement strand
GAATAATTCAAGTGAATTTGTTTGAAAGAAGAACTTTAAAAGCTTTATTTTCACCCGATAAAATACCCATAAAACAAGAGGAAGCTCAAATGAGCTTCCTCTTGTGAAAAATTGTGGGACAGCAATGATCCTCGGATTCCTTTTTTATTGGAGGATTTCCTCTCCTACGTCTCTCTTAAATCTGAACTAACAGGCTGTAGCATCCGCCTGATGGGTTTTTGGCAATTCCCGACGCAAGATTTTTCCGACTGCAGATTTTGGCAGCTCCGCCACAAACTCAATATATTTAGGCAGTTTATAACTGGTTAAATGCTGTCTTAAATAAGCCATGACTTCATCTTCGCTCAGGCTAGCATCCTGTTTAACAATAAATGCTTTCGGGACCTGACCAGACTTTTCATCATCAATTCCAATCACGGCACTTTCTAACACTTTGACATGTTGAGACAGCACATATTCCAGTTCATTCGGATACACATTAAAGCCAGACACCAGAATCATATCTTTTTTACGGTCAAGGATACTGATATAGCCCTGTTCATTCATACAGCCAATATCGCCAGTCAGGAAAAAGCCATCTTTGGTAAATACCTGCGCCGTGGCTTCCGGTTGCTGCCAATAGCCTTTCATCACCTGTGGACCGCGAATGGCAATTTCTCCAGCTTGGTTAATCGCTACCGGTTGGCCTGCATCATCCAGAATCAGAATATCGGTACCTGCCAAAGGTAAACCGATGGTGCCACTAAAACGCTGGCTTAAAGGCGGGTTAAAAGTTGCAGTCGGTGAAGTTTCGGATAAACCATAGCCTTCATAAATATAACGGCCTGTGACTTCATACCACAGGTCAGCTGTGGCTTTCAGTACCGGCGCACCCCCACCGGTGGTGGTCTTCAGCTGACGATGATCCAGACTTCTAAAACGTGGATGATGTGCCAAGGCATTAAACATGGTGTTTACCCCCGGAAAAACCGTCGGAGGATGCTTGGCATACTGGTCAATTAAAGCGTCTAAATCTCTCGGATTCGGAATCAGCACATTGGCAAAACCACGGCTCAGGCCATAACTGAACAGACAGATGGTAAACCCATAAATATGGTAGAGCGGCAAGGCACAAAATACATATTCATGTTCTTCTGCCATCCGGTCGCCAAAATGGCTAATAAACACGGTACTGTTCTGGGCAATATTAAATAAAATATTGCGGTGACTCAGTTCAGCGCCTTTAGATAAACCTGTTGTGCCACCGGTATATTGCAGAATGACTGTGTCATTTTGCTGTTGGGGTGGTGTTTTAAAATCAATCGTGTCGACCTGATCAAGTGCCTGCTTAAAATCAAAGAATGTCTTGGCCGGATATTGCGCTGCCTGTGGATGCACTGCGGTATCTTGCGCTTTCACCAGATCCAGTGGATGGGTCGAAATCACATATTTAAGCGTCTGGCATTCATCCAGATCCTTGAGCTGATCTAAAGTCTGATTCAGGATAAATAAAGCTTCTGCACCAGAATCCTGCAACTGATGATACAGCTCACGCTGGGTATACATCGGATTGACATTCACCAGAATATAACCGGCACGAATAATGGCAAAGGTTGCAATTGGATACTGAATAATATTTGGCAGCATCACCGCAATACGGCTACCCGCCTCTAGCCCCAAATTCTGTAAAAAGGTCGCCATTTTCTGGCTATACACATCAATATCATGATAACTGAACTTTTTATCTAAATAGATAAAGGCTGTTTTATCCTGAAATTTCTCTAGATTTTCAGCGATGGTCTGACTCAAGGTCTGGGTGGGATCTGGCTGAGTAAATTCAGGATTTACATTCCATTTTTGATATTCAGCAATCCATAGCTGTGTGCTCATTGAAGCTCTCTCCTATCGCTTGCGTTCTTTTATTTTGTATAGTGAAACTATATTTTGTATTATTTGATAATAGCTTTAAATTCGACCTTCGATCAATGCTTGATCGGCTTTTTAGCAATTTTTTACAAATTAAAATCAATCATTAGTGGTGATATTTTAGGGTCTGTTGACATTTACTGTGCAAAAAAAATAGCGAAAAAGTAGAATTTAATCGCCAAACCAAATCTACTCCTCGCTATGCCTCGTACAATATTGACTGATCAACACTGGTCTAAGTTAGAAAACATTTTCCGTAATTTTCGTATTTATCTCAAACAAAATCTTCGAAATTTTATTGAAGCTATTCTTTATAGAATCCGTACAGGCTGCCCGTGGCGGGATTTACCTGCTGCCTTCGGAAAGCCAAACTCCATATTCAAGAAATTTTCCCGGTGGTCGAAAGATAATAAGTTATTAAAAATATTTAAGTTAATTTCATCTGATGCTGATCTAGAGTGGGTATTTATTGATGCTAGCCATGTGAGGGCTCATCAGCATGCTACAGGAATCAAGGATCAGGCTATCTCAAAAAGTATCGGTGGAAATAGTTCTAAAATTCATTTGGCAGTTGATTCTCATGGGAACCCTGTTCAGTTTTTGATAGAGGATGGTACGACCCATGATGTAAAAGTGGCACCGAAATTAGTTAACAATATAGACCTGCACGAGACAGAAATTCTCTGTGCCGATAAGGGTTATGACTCTGAATCCTTGAGAGAACAGATAGAAAAAACGGGAACTCAAGCTAATATTCCCAAGAAATCCAATACACTTTCAAATAATGATCATGTGGATTGGTATTTTTATAAAATCAGGCATTTAATTGAGAATGCCTTTGCTAGATTAAAGCAATTTAGAGGAATTGCCACACGCTATGACAAGCTAAAGCAAAGCTATGAAAATTCTGTTGCCTTAGCTTGTATCTTTATTTGGCTACCATTATGAAATGTCAACAGACCCTAGTCTTTGGTCTAAAAATAAAGAAAAACAAGATTTTTCTATACGAAATATAAGGTTTTTTGCTGAAAACTAAACTCATGAATAATGAGTAATAACCATGAAAAATTATTCATAAAACAAGAACGAATGATGAAAGGATATCAGTGATGACGCAAAAAGCTTCAGTGATGGTGGCTGAGCAGGTACAAGCTCAGCCAGAGAAAATATAGAAAACCGCTTTTATTTTATGTTTTTTTATTCTGCTTGCCGACGGGATTGATCTGGCTTTTCTCGCCTACAGCCTGACCAGTATTAAAGCAGAATTTAACCTTACTACTGTTCAGGCCGGTGCGCTGGGCAGCTGGAGTCTGGTGGGTGGTGTAATTGGCGGTCTGATTGGCGGATGGGCCTGTGACCGATTTGGCCGGGTTAAAGTTATTGTATTTTATATGATTCTGGCCTCAAGTTTGTCCTGTACCTTGGGTTTTGTCGATTCCTATTATCAGTTTCTGATTGTGCGGAGTATTGCAGCCATTGGCCTTGGCTCACTTTATATTGCCTGTAATACCTTAATGTCCGAGTATGTGCCGACCAAATATCGAACTACGGTACTTGCGGCTTTAATGACCGGTTTTACCTTGGGTTCATTATGTGCCACTTTGCTGGCCGGCTGGATTATTCCTGAGTATGGCTGGCGTATGCTGTACTGGATTACGATTTTCCCTATTTTTCTTGCCTTTTTAATGTACTTTCTGGTGCCGGAGCCTGAATCCTGGTTACGTTCTCGTGAGCTCAAGCGTCAGGAAGCTTTACATAGCAAAGTGAAAATCAAAAAACAGAATCCTTATCTGGTCATCTTAAAAGACAAAAAACATCGCTGGATGTTTATGCTGTGGATTTTAAGTGCCGGTGCCCTGCAGTTTGGTTATGCCGGTTTAAGTAACTGGCTTCCGGCATACCTGGAGTCTGATCTTGGCATCAGTTTTAAAGAAATGACCGGTTATATGGTCGGCACATTTTTAATCATGATTTTTGCCAAACTGGTGGCCGGCATTCTGGCAGACCGTTTTGGCCGCCGTGCGTTATTTGCCTTTGGCACCATGGGAACGGCATTATTTTTACCGGTCATTATCTACTTTAATACCCCCACCAATATTTTATATTTGATGCTGATGTTTGGCTTTCTCTATGGCATGCCTTTTGCCATTAATGCCACCTATATGACTGAAAGTTTTCCGACCTCCATTCGCGGTACGGCAGTCGGTGGTGCATTTAATATTGGCCGAATTGGTGCGGTATTTGCGCCCTTAACCATTGGTTATTTTGCCCAAGGCGGTTCTATTGGAACGGGCTTACTGATTATGGCTGCGGCCTATTTTATCTGCGGTCTGATACCTGCGCTATTTATTAAAGATCGTTTATACGATCCGCAAAAGGCCAATTAAACATATTAAAAACCAGTCTGATGACTGGTTTTTTAATAGCTCAGGTACGCCATTTAAACAGCATTCTGCTGAGGATTCTCAATATAGTGAAAGTGATAGCCACTGCGCATAAACTGCCGGTTCTTGTCTCTAAAGGAATGAGCAAAGTCCGGCCAGATTAAGGTCAGTTTGCGGCTGACCGGATCAAGATACCAGCTTTTACAGCCTTCCGACAGCCAGACACTGCCCTGAGACAGTTGCTGTAACTGCTCCATATAGGCATCTTCTGCGGCCTGATCTGCTTCAAACACCTGAATCTGTTCCTGTTCAAAAAATTCGAGTGCATCCAGCACCAGATCAAACTGCACTTCCAGAAAATACAAGGCAGAATTATGTCCACTGCCGGTATTCGGTCCATTTAAAATAAATAAATTGGGGAAATTATGTACTGTAGTCGACTGATAGCCCTGCATGCCACTTGACCACTGCTGTTCCAGACTTAAGCCATGTTTACCCAGCACTTTTGCTGCATACGGTGGCCGTGCCGCTTCAAAACCGGTGGCGAAAATAATTACATCGGCTGGGAAATATTGTCCTGACTGGCTGATCACGCCTTCTGGTGTGACTTCTGCCAGCGCGGAATCTTCCAGCGTGACATGCGGCTGTAAAAAAGTTGGATAATAGGTATTTGATAATAAAACCCGCTTACAGCCCGGCTCATAATGTGGTGTCAGTTTACGCTGTAATTCAGCATCATCAATCTGCTGTTTTAGAAACTGTAAGCAGGATTTTTTGACCCGCTGAATATGACTTTTTAAATTACGGCGCTGGGCAAAATTAAACTCATTATCCCAGAACAAGGAATGGCGTAAAGCCGCCATACTTTCCGGATCTTTACGAAACAGCTGTTTTTCCGTTTCGCTATAAGGCCGGTCCGGTCGCGGTAAAATATAGGGTGCACTGCGCTGCAACACGGTTAGGTTTTTGGCAAGTTTCGCCACTTCCGGCACCAGCTGAATTGCTGATGCGCCGGAACCGACCACCACCACGTGTTGATCAGCCAAATCAACCTGATGATTCCAGCGTGCAGAATGCATCACCTGCCCCTGAAATTGAGCCAAACCGGGAATATCCGGGAGATGCTCATCGGCCAGATGCCCTGTGGCGGTAATTAAAAACTCGGCCTGATACGCTCCTTGTGAAGTCTGAATTTCCCAGATTCTTTGTGCTGTATTCCAGTGGGCTTTTTCCAGTGCTGTATTAAAATCAATATACGGGCGGATTTGCTCCTGATCACAACATTGAACCAGATAACGCTGGATTTCTGCTCCTTGCGGAAAAATACGCGACCAGTACGGATTTTTAATAAAAGAAAAAGAATACAGATGCGACGGCACATCACAAGCCACACCCGGATAGGTATTATCCCGCCAGGTTCCACCGACTTCTGTTGCCCGTTCAATGATTTTAAAATCATCGATGCCCTGTTGTTTGAGCCGAATGGCCATGCCCAAGCCACCAAAACCGCTACCGACAATTAAAATTTTGCTACGCTGTACATGAGCTTGCATGCTGCTTCTCCTTTAAGGTGCAAATCGCTGGATTTTCTGGTTAATCGGATATTGCTCGGGATGCTGATTAAACTGGTTAATCAGCTGCACAATCTCCGCCGGTGCTTCTATATGCAAGGCATGTCCGGAATGAATTTCGACATAACGGCTGCGTTCAATCGAGGCAAACAGTAACTTGGCTTGAGCCAAAGGAATCATGCGGTCTTCATGACAGGCCACAATTAAGGTATCTGCGGTAATATCAGCCAGAATATTGCTGATATCGAGGTGATAGTTCATTTCACGCTGTCTGGCTGCATCAGCAGAGGGCGTAACAAAGCGTGCCAGCTCCAGAACCTGCTGTTCAGTGCGTAAAGACAGGTAGTGATCACTGTATAAACAGTAATTTACAAAATGTGGCAATGCCTTGGATTGTTCGTTAAATAACTGCTGCCAGATGGTATTGCGCAGTTGCTGCACCGAACTGGTTTTGACCCATCCTGCCAATAAAATCAGCTGTGAAATTCGTTGTTGTAACTTGGCCGCGACCTGGGCGGCAATCACAGCACCCAAAGAATAACCGACCACGGTAATCGGTTCATTCTCCGCCACCGCATGCTGAATTAAAGCTTCTACCTGCTCGCTAAAATCTGTCAGCTTTAAATCCGCTTTCTCCGGTGTATAGAGGTCAATCGAAAGCACGCGCTGATGAATGCCCAGCATCGGGAAAATATAATTAAAATGTTTTTGGGTATTACCACCCGTACCATGAATTAAAATGATGGTTGGATGTACGGAGGGCTGGCCGACTTCATGATAGGTCAGCTGGGTACTCGCATAGGGAAACTGTTGTGAACGTGCGTCTAATTCCATATAGACTCCTGATCTTGTTATTTTATCTGCAATTGATCTGGTAAAATTCTACTTGTGATGCTCTTCAAGCAATGAAACCTGAACTATTTTTGCTATAGAGAACAGGCTTAAAAAAATACACCCACAGTAGGCTCTCTCTGTGGGTGCAAAAGCGGATTAATCAAATTTAAATTCTTCTGGCGTCAGCAGGAACAGGCTTGCTCCACCGGCCTGAATATTGGCGCGATGCGTACAGGTTCTTGGCAAAATACGTTCAAAGTAGAATTGAGCCGTTTTTACTTTAGCTGCATAGTACGGATCGCTTTGTCCTTCATCGACGCGTTGTTGTGCCACAACCGCCATCTTGAGCCAGAGATACGCAAACACCACATAGCCTGAGAAATATAAATAATCAACAGAGGCTGCACCAATTTCATTGGCAGATTGTTGTGCCTGCGTCTGGATCAGTTGAGTCAGCTCCAGCCATTGCTGGGTCAGCTCACCTACCTGCTGTGCATAGCCTGCAAATTGAGGATGGGCCTGTTGCTCTTTAATATAGGCCTGAATTTCATCAGTTAATGCTGTTAATAAGCTGAGTTTTGAACCTAGAACCTTACGCGCCAACAGGTCAATCGACTGGATTTCCGTGGTGCCTTCATATAAACAGGCAATACGCGCATCACGGGCAATTTGCTCCATGCCATGCTCGGCAATATAACCATGACCACCAAAGACCTGCATACCATGTTTGGCGGCTTCCAGTCCGGTTTCTGTCATTAAAGCCTTGGCAATTGGAGTTAATAAAGCCAGACGGTCATCTGCGGCTTTTTTCTCGGCTGCATCTTCAGTCGCTTCAGCAATATCTGCATAAGTGGCTAAGTAGTAAGCCAATGCACGCGAACCTTCAGCAAAGACTTTCTGCGTCAGCAGCATATTACGTACTGCCGGATGCACGATAATTGGATCTGCTGGCAGGTTTGGCGCTTTTGCACCTTCCAGTGAACGCATGGCCAGACGGTCTTTGGCATAGGCCAAGGCACCCTGATAAGAAGATTCAGCTGCCGCCAGACCTTGAATGGCGGTACCAATACGTGCAGAGTTCATAAAGGTGAACATGCAGTTTAGGCCACGGTTTTCAGGACCAATCAGGAAACCTTTGGCATTTTCAAAGTTCAGGACACAGGTGGCATTGCCATGAATACCCATTTTATGTTCGATAGAACTACACACTACGCCATTACGTTCTGCGACATTGCCGTCTTCATCTAAATTAAATTTAGGTACGATAAAGAGTGAAATGCCTTTGGTGCCTGCCGGTGCATCCGGCAAGCGTGCCAAAACGATATGCACAATATTTTCAGCCAGGTCATGTTCACCTGCCGAAATAAAGATTTTTTCACCGCTGATGCTATAGCTGCCATCGGCATTTGGAACCGCTTTGGTACGAATCAGGCCCAAATCTGAACCAGCATGTGATTCGGTCAGACACATGGTACCGGTCCAGCGCCCTGCAATCAGTGGCACCAGGAATTTCTGTTTTTGTTCGTCATTGCCATGATGTTCCAAGGTACGCATTGCACCATGTGACAGGCCCGGATACATGCCCCATGACCAGTTGGTGGCCGTAATAATTTCAGAAATAGCAATCCGGTACAGTGTCGGGAAACCTTGACCACCGTAGTTTTCATCACCGGTTAATGAGGTAAAGCCCAGTTCAACATATTTATTATAGGCTTCTTTAAAGCCATCTGGTGTGGTCACGACACCATTTTCTAAACGACAGCCTTGCTGGTCGCCTGTGGCATTAATAGGTAAAAGCTCGTTCTGGCAGAAATCAGCAGCAACTTCTAAATATTGCTCCATAATGTCCATAGAGACTTTGTCTTCAAATTTTGCATACCCCTGATATTTTTGTTCAACATCCAGCAAATCTTTCAGCACAAACTTCATATCTTTTAATGGTGCAATATAATTTCTCATCGTAATTCCCTTGTATGAGTCCTGTTCTCAGTATTTATGAGTTAATATTTCATAATACGAAACTATGTTTTAAATCCACTATAATATAATTTGAAAGCTAAAATCTAGTCATGACACAAAAATTCGATTTTTAATTTAATTTTGCCCATAAAAAAATGCCATTCACTGCTGAATGGCATCTTCATTTCTAGCGTACTCTATTGCAGCTTTAAGCCTGAATTAGCCCTGCCAGACGTTGCTGAATAATCTGTTCGGCATCCTGAATCATCCGCTGAATCAAGTCATCACAACTTGGAATATCATGAATCAGTCCTAAAACCTGCCCGGCGGTAATCAGGCCGGCATCCACATCACCTGTTTCCAAGGCCAGCTTGCCTTTTAAACCACTGACATAAGGGCGGATGTGTTCAAACTCCAGATTCGGGTCCTGACTCATTTGTACCACCAGGTCAGAAACCGAGTTTTTCGCGACCCGTGCGGTATTTCTAAATTGCCGATAGAGTAAATTCGTTGCCCGTTCATCATTGTTTAAATAAAACTGTTTGATGTTGTCATGAATCGGCGCTTCCTGCGTGGCACAAAAACGGGTGCCCATATTAATACCTTCTGCCCCAAGCGCCAGTGCGGCTACCAATCCTCGACCATCGCCAAAGCCACCACTGGCAATAATCGGCACTGTGAGCTGATCAGCCGCGGCCGGAATCAGGATTAATCCTGGAATATCGTCTTCACCCGGATGTCCGGCACATTCAAAGCCATCAATGGAAATAATATCAGCACCAATTTTCTGTGCTGATAAGGCATGGCGTACCGAGGTACATTTATGAATGACGGTAATGCCGTGTTGCTTGAACACTTCAATATGCTCATGCGGCTTATTGCCTGCGGTTTCAACAATCTTGATACCACTGTCAATAATTGCCTGCCGATATTCCGCATACGGCGGCGGATTGACTGCGGGCAGCAAGGTTAGGTTGACGGCAAAAGGCTGATCGGTCATTTCCCGGCACCGGGCAATTTCTTGGGCCAAGGCTTCAGGGCTTGGTTGGGTCAAGGCAGTCAGGGTGCCCAATCCGCCGGCATTGGAAACGGCGCTGGCCATTTCTGCGGTACCGACCCACATCATACCGCCTTGAATAATCGGGTGGCGGATGCCCAGCATCTGGGTTACACGGGTTTGAATGCTCATGAATACTCTCCTTAGCGGCCAATAAATTGTGCCGGGCGTTTTTCCACAAAGGCCCGTACGCCTTCTTTATAGTCCTGACTGTTTAAGGCCAGATATTGCAGGTTTTGCTCCAGCTCCAGCTGCTGGCTCAGGCTATGCTCAGCACTGCGTTGCAAGGACTGTTTAATTAATGCCAGTGCATAAGTCGGCTGCTTGGCCAGTTGCTGGGCGACTTCAACAATATAGTCGTCAAACTCCTGATCGGGTACGGCTTTCCAGATCATGCCCATAGTAGCCGCTTCAACAGCAGATACCGGCTCACCCAAGAGCATTAATGCAGCCGCGCGTGCATGACCAATCAGGCGTGGTAACATCCAGGTCCCACCGGCATCTGGAATTAAGCCAATTTTGCAAAAAGCCTGAATAAATTGGGCACTTTCTTTGGCAATCACCAGATCACAGGCCAAAGCGATATTAGCGCCTGCACCAGCAGCCACCCCATTCACTGCTGCAATCACCGGTTTTGGACTATGCCGGATCAGCTCAACCAAAGGATTATAATATTTGGCCAGTGAGCCTTCTGAGGGTAAAGGAATGTGTGCCAGTTGTCCGGAGCGTTCTTTTAAATCCTGCCCGGCAGAGAAAGCTCGGCCATTGCCACGAATGACAATGACCCGGACTGCTGCATCTTGGCTCCAGTCTTTGAGCGCATGTTGAACTTCCTGATGCATTGTCACATTAAAACTGTTTAAACAGTCTGGACGATTGAACCTCAGTATCGCCACGCCCTGGCTCAATTCGGTTTGAATGGTTGTGAACATCTTTAATATCCTTTTTTATTCTTCTGGTTTTATCCTAATAACCTTTGGTCAGATCGACCTGATTACATAACGGCAAATTGGCCTGTATGCGGCGGTCATTTTCCAGAATCTGCTCGACTACCACCGACATC
The DNA here is from genome assembly GCF_013418645.1 of Acinetobacter sp. YH12132. Lineage (NCBI taxonomy): Bacteria > Pseudomonadati > Pseudomonadota > Gammaproteobacteria > Moraxellales > Moraxellaceae > Acinetobacter > Acinetobacter sp. YH12132. Next base: position 13,919 of record NZ_VPBR01000021.1, on the reverse strand, counting down.
GGAGCATGCGAGGCAATGTGTGGTGTGACCACAATCTTGTCATGCTGCCAGAATGGATGATCTGCGGCCAACGGTTCTTCATCAAATACATCGACAATTGCACCGCGTAAATGCCCAGAATCCAGCGCTTTGAGCAGGTCCTGCTCGACCAGATGCTGACCACGGCCGACCTGAATCAAGACGGCCTTCTCTGGTAACTGCTGAAACAAGGCTTCCGATAAAATAGCGGTATTGTCTGCGGTTAAGGGCATTAAATTAATCAGAATCTGACTCTGAGCTAAAAACTCTGCCAGTTGCTCAGTCCCGACATAGCTTTTTACCTGGGCTAAATCTTTGACCGAATTGGACCAGCCAGAAACCTGATAACCCATGGCAGCAAAGCGCTCTGCCACATAGCCGCCCATGTGTCCCAGCCCCATAATCCCAATCTGGATATGATGGCTATAACTCTGACGATGCTGTTTCCAGATCTGCTGCTGTTGCTGCTGCAACATCCGGTCGAAATAACGCTGATAATACAGCACACCCCAAAGCAAATAATCGAACATACCTTTTTGATGATGCTCATCTAAGACCCGGCATACGAATTGCTCTGCACTCACTTCATTCAAGTTCAGATGTTCAACCCCGGCCGCAATCGAATGAATCACTTGCAATTTGGGCAGAGTTTGCAAGTATGGCATATCGGGAAACCAGCATGCGGCTGTGGTGGCCTCTTTGGCTTCAGGACTTTGTGCAACACAAAAACTGTTTGGAGGAGCGTATTTTTCAAATACTTTAACCAGAATCTTCTGGATATCGGGAAGCGTACTGGAAATGACAATCATGCGCTGTACTCCGCCTGTTGATGCTCAATCAGCGACAAGGCCGCCAGCCAGGCACGCTGTAAAATCGGCTCAACCAGTGGACTGGCAAACTGTTTGGCGGTTTTAACACAAACCTCTTCACTTGGATAATGCAATTCTGCACCGCCACTCAGCGCCTTGATTTGCGCCTGACAAGCCCGCTCCAGAAAATAAATTTCATGAAAAGCGCGTGCAATCGATTCGCCAGCCACCAGCAGACCATGGTTGCGTAAAATCATGGCACGATGTCCGGCCAAATCTGCAATCAAGCGTTCCTGCTCATCGGTAGACAATGCCACGCCTTCATACTCGTGATAAGCCAAATACTGATAGAACTTCAAGGCATGCTGCGAAATAGGCAATAAACCGTGTTTCTGGGCTGACACGGCAATTCCATCTGCGGTATGGGTATGAATGACACAATTCAGATGCGGATGCGCTGCATGAATTGCAGAATGAATTACAAAACCCGCCATATTGACCGGTTTTTCCTGTTCATAGCTTTCTACCACTGCTCCGGCATGATTAATCTTGACCAGGGTGGAGGCCTGCATTTTTTCAAAGGCCACGCCATACTGATTAATCAAAAAACAGTCGGGCTGATCGGGCAGCCGTAAACTGATATGGGTGTCAATTAAATCGGTCATTTTGTAATGCGCAATGATGCGATACAGTGCCGCCAGCTCACATCGGGCTTGCCATTCGGCAGCTGTGACAAGGTTTTTTATTGTCATCGTTCCATCCTGGAATATATAGCATTATGTTCACTTTCATGTTATATCATACTTTTAATAAAACAGAATATTATTTCATAGAGCGAAATAATAAATAAGAAGGAGCCTGTATGTCGACATCACAAATGAATGGACTCGCGTATTTAACCGCTATCAAGAATGGTGAAATTGCCAGCTCACCCATGAGTGAAATTATTCCCATGCGTCTGACCGTCGTACGTGAAAATTATGTGGAATATGAGGTACGACCAGATCATCGCCATTTCAATTTACAAGGCGGTATTCATGGCGGTTTTTGTGCCACCGTGCTGGACAGTACTACGGGTGCTGCTGTACACACCACTGTCGATGCCGGGGTCAGTTTTTCAACGATTGATTTAAACGTAAAAATGCTCAAAGCCATGCAAAGTGGCGAAACCTATACCGCCATTGGTGAAGTGATTCGCGTCGGCCGTAACGTACTGACTTCAGAAGGTCGTATTGTCGATCAAGATGGTAAAGTCTATGCCTTTGGTTCGGCCACTTTACTGGTGACCAAGCGCGCTTGATTCCGACCAGAACTAGCCTATCCCTGCATCTGCGGGGATTTTTTATGGGCAAATATTAAAAAAATGCCATGCATATTAGATATGCATGGCATTTAACATTCGACTTAAACCAGTTTAGGCTGCTTCAGGGTTTTCAATGACCATCGCAAGACCTTGCCCCAAGCCAATACACAGGCTAATCACGGCATATTTTTTGCCGGTACGCTGTAATTGACGTGCAACAGTCAAGGCTAAACGTGCGCCAGAACAACCCAGTGGATGGCCAATCGCAATCGCACCACCATTTGGATTGACACGCGGATCATCAAAGGCCACATCCAGACCTTTTAAGCAGGACAATACCTGGCTGGCAAACGCTTCGTTAATCTCGATAATGTCCATATCATCTAGGGTTAAACCCGCGCGTTGTACTGCTTTTTTGATCGCTTCAATTGGCCCCGCACCCATGATGCGTGGCTCAATGCCGGCTGCTGCAGAAGACAGGATACGCGCCAAAGGTTTTAACCCATACTGTTCCTGAACTTTTTCACTGCCGATAATCAGTGCTGCAGCGCCGTCATTGATACCTGATGCATTCCCTGCTGTGACCACACCGCCTTCAAATAGGGGTTTCAGCTTGGTTAATGCTTCAAATGTTGAAGATGCACGCGGATGTTCATCTTCAGTCACCTGTTTAGGCGGTAATTTACGCCCTTGTGAAACTTCAATTGGTGTAATTTCACCTTCAAAGAATCCTGCTTCTTTGGCTGCCTGATATTTTGCCTGTGATGCAGCGGCAAAGGTATCGGCCTGTTCACGGCTAATGCCAAATTCTTCCGCTACATTGTCACCGGTTTCTGGCATGCTGTGTGCGCCAAATTGAGCGGTAAATTTACGGTTCGGGAAACGGGTTCCGATGGTGGTGTCATACATTTTTGCATCACGCGAAAAGGCTGTTTCTGCTTTCGCCAATACAAAAGGTGCACGTGACATGCTTTCTACGCCACCAGCAATATAGACATCGCCTTCACCTGCGGTGATGGCACGTGCCGAATCAATCACGGCACCTAAACCAGATGCACATAAACGGTTTACGGTCTGGCCCGGTACAGTCACTGGCATACCGGCTAAAAGTGCGGCAAAACGTGCTACGTTACGGCTGTCTTCACCGGCCTGGTTGGTGCTACCGAAAATCACATCTTCGACATCGGCAGCTGGAATACCGGTTTTTTCCAGCAGGTTTTTAATCACGGTTGCAGCCAGATCATCTGGACGCACACTTGACAAACTGCCGGCATGACGACCGATTGGTGAACGTAAACCATCATAAATATATGCATTTAACATGAGTGTTATTCCCTTAACTTTAGATTAATTAGAACTATGAACAAGTGGCAGACCCAACTGGACGCGACGGCGTAACCATGGGCTTGGACGATAACGCTGATCGCGGGTAATATCGGTCATGCGATCCAGAATTTTCAGAATTTTTTCCGCGCCTAAAACATCGCCCCATTCAATTGGACCATGCGGATAACCCAGACCCAGTTTCACGGCGATATTAATATCTTCAACTGTGGCAACACCTTGCTGGGCAATATCACAGCCCAGGTTTACAATCATGGCCAACGCACGCTGCGCCACAAAACCGACACTTTCCTGAATAACGCTGGCTGTCACACCATCCAGATTAAAAATAGATTGCGCCGCCTGGGTCAGTTCAGCTTTGGTCACAAAAGTCGGCATTAAAGTGCGGTGTTTATTCAGGCCATAGAGCAGATCAATACACACCACCTGCTGTGGGGCAACGCCATAACGTACAGCCGCCGAAGTGGCATCTTCACCATAGGTGGCAATGAGCACCAGTGCATCTTGAGATGGCTGTTCAGACTGCTCCACCAGAATATTGAACTGTTGCAGATATTGCTCCAGCGCCTGACGGTCGTCGCTATATTCGGTGCCTAACCAGACCGATGGATATTTCGCCAGTTTTTCAGCCAGTACTGGTGCAACATCACCCTGTTTGCTGCCAGAAGTGTAGTCATAAAAACCTTTACCGGTTTTACGGCCCAGTTGCTTGGCAATAAAACGCTGACGGGTAATTACGCTTGGACGGTAACGTGCTTCTTCATAATACTGATGATAAATCGACTCACTGACCGGATGCGATACATCCATGCCGGTTAGATCGCCCAGCTCGAATGGTCCCATCTTAAAACCGATCCCATCACGGTAAATCCGGTCAATGTCATAAAATGGCGTGACATTTTCATTCAGGATGGCATAGGCTTCACTGCCAAAGGCACGGCCGGCATGGTTAATAATAAATCCTGGAGTATCTTTGGCTTTCACTGGACGATGGCCCATCTTGATCGAGAGTTGAGTCAAGGCATCCAGAATATCGGCACGGGTATTAAAGCCTTCAATCACTTCCACCACTTTCATTAGCGGTACCGGATTAAAGAAATGATAGCCTGCAATACGTTCTGGTTGACTGCAGTTGGCTGCAATGGCACTGATCGACAATGAAGACGTATTCGACGCCAGAATTGCTTCCGGTTTGACAATCGCTTCCAGTTGTTGCATCAGCTTCTGTTTGATTTCCAGATTTTCAATAATGGCCTCTACCACCAGATCACAATCTTTTAAATCTTCCAGTTGCTCGGCAATTGAAAGACGGGCAAGATCTTCAGCGGCTTTTTCATGACTGAATTTGCCTTTATCTGCCAGGGTATTCAGGGTTTTGGCCAGTTTTTCCTGAGCCTGCTCTGCAGCGCCAGCTTTGGCATCAAACAGGACCACATCATGGCCAGACTGAATGGCAATTTGGGCAATTCCGGCACCCATGGTACCGACACCAATAATCCCGATTTTCTGAATATGTACAGTCATGCTTATCGTCCCTGATAATTTGGTTTACGTTTTTCAATAAAGGCCTGCATGCCTTCTTTCTGGTCTTCAGAAGCAAATAGCATCTGGAATGATTTGCGTTCCAGGCTTAGCCCCGCATTCAACGGTACATCTTCTGCCAGTAAGGCCACTTCTTTAATCTGTTCCAGGGCAATTGGTGGCAGTTTTGCCAGACCTTCAGCCATCTTGATGGCCGTGGCAATGGTTTCGCTGTCTTCCGTCACTTGAGAGACCAGACCAATTTGATAGGCTTCTGGTGCCGGCACCAGACAGCCGGTCATGATGATGCGCATGGCATGGAATTTCCCCACGGCACGGAACAGGCGCTGTGTACCACCGGCGCCTGGCATGACCCCAACTTTGACTTCAGGCTGACCAAAGGTCGCGCTCTTGCCGGCAATAATAATATCGGCGTGCATGGCCAGTTCACAGCCACCACCTAAGGCATAACCATTAACCGCGGCAATGACCGGTTTGGCGCATTGTGCAATCGCCTGCCAGTAACGCTCAGTACGACGCTGCATCATTTGAATGGTTTCTGCATTGGCCAGCTCTTTCAGGTCGGCACCTGCAGCAAAATCCTGCTCTCCGCCGGTCAGTACAATGGCGCGAATATTGGCATCATCATTCAGTTGACGAAAAGCTTCAGCCAGTTTCTGGCGTACTTCAGTATTTAAGGCGTTTTTTGCTTCAGGTCGATGGATTTTCACCAGTGCGACATGAGCATTGATTTGTTCGACTTGAACGACCTGTTCCATGTAAATCTCCATTTATTTTGTATAGCGAAAATTTGTTTTGTATAAAAATTAAGGTTTATTCCCCCGGAATGCAAGTTTTTTTGCGGATAAAGCGTAAAAAAGATATTTTTATTAAAAAATAGACAAAATATCTTGTTATAAACTGTGTTTTATGATTAATTGATTTCGTATAACGAAATTACACGAGATTATTTAATTTTTCTTGTAAATTTCAGCTTGTAGCTGGCTTAGCTTTCAATTGGCTTATTTATAAATAAGACATTGTTTTATATTGATTTAGTTTTTATATCCTGAAACCAGATCAAGATAAACAGAGCATTGAGGTTATAAGCTGGATGGAATTTTACAAGTGAATTGAACCATTCATGTAGAAGTAAGTGTTGAGAAACGAAATATTAGTTCATTTGAATAATAAGTATGTATCACAAATGACATAGTTGTTATCTAAATGACGCGATAGCAGACACAACAGGTTCAACCAGGATGTTTGAGCGGTGCTGTTAAAAGAGCGTGTTCTCAAGCCCGAATAAATCAGAAGTCATGCATACATGACTTTGTTAGGCGGTAGCACAGGAGTGCTACTTTATAAAGTAGAGGATATAACAATGACAACCGAAACAATCGAAACCAGAGAGAATAGGCAACCCATCTCTGCTGAGGAACCAATCAAGCAGGCACCCAAACGTCTGTGGGTTACTGCCTTTATCTTTGCGTTCCTGATCTTGCTTTGTGACGGTGCCGATATTGGTATTTTGGCCTTCAGTCTCACCAGTCTGAAAGCAGAATGGGGATTAACCTCAATGCAGGCCGGTGCTTTGGGGAGCTGGTCGTTATTTGGTATGGGAATTGGCGGATTTATTGGCGGCTGGGCCTGTGACCGCTTTGGCCGTGTCCGGGTAATTGTTGTGGCAACAATTTCCTTCTCCATCCTTTCAGCTTATTCAGGTTTTGCACAGTCTTATACTGAATTTGCAATTTTACGTACCCTCTCATGTTTAGGTTTGGGCTGTTTATATATTGCCTGTAATACCTTGATGTCAGAGTATGTCCCAACCAAATATCGTACTACGGTACTGGCTACCCTGATGACTGGTTTTACCCTGGGTTCACTGGTTATCACCATGCTGTCTGGCTGGATTATTCCTGAATACGGCTGGCGTATGCTGTACTGGATCACCATTGCGCCATTGGCTTTAGGTATTCTAATGCACTTCCTGGTTCCTGAGCCTGAGTCTTGGAAGCGCGTGCGTGAAATGAAACGTACTGGCCAGCTTGTGGACACTACCGCGAAAAAAGGTAATCCGTACATCACCATTCTGAAAGACAAGACCCACGGCAAGATGTTTATCTTATGGTCATTTAGTTCTGGTTTCCTGCTGTTCGGTTACTTCGGTGTGAGTAACTGGTTGCCAACCTACCTGGAAGCAGAATTAGGCATTAAATTCAAGGAAATGGCGCTGTACATGATTGGTACCTTCCTGACCATGATTTTCGCCAAAGTCATTGCCGGATATGTGGCAGATAAAATTGGTCGCCGTATTGTGTTCGCTTTCGGCACCATGGGAACTGCGCTGTTTATTCCAGTGGTGGTGTATATGCATACCCCTGAAAATATCGGTGTTTTAATGCTGATCTTTGGTTTCCTGTACGGTATTCCATACGCAATTAATGCAACTTATCTGACCGAGAGTTTCCCAACAACGGTGCGTGGTACAGCGGTTGGTGGTGCATTCAACATTGGCCGTGTAGGTGCTGTCTTTGCTCCAATCACCATCGGTTATTTGGCCATGAATGGTTCTATTGGTACCGGCCTGATGGTTATGGGTGCAGCGTACTTCCTGTGCGGTTTAATTCCTGCCCTGTTTATTAAAGACCGCTTATACGATCCTCAAAAGGCAGAATAAGTCCCGGTCTGGAGGGTGAGCATTTATGGTCGCCCTCCCCATTCCATCTTCACGTTCAACAATCATCTTGATTTAAAAATTGCTGCAACCGAAAGGCACATCACCTTTCATTATTTGAAAAAATTTCTTTAGGGATTAAGAAATGAAAAAATTAGTTTTAGCCACTTTATGCGGTATCGCTTCAGGTCAGGTATTTTCAGCAAAGGTGTCTGAAGATCGTATCCAGTTTTTAGAATCTCAGTTAAAGCAGATTCAGGCCGAACTGGAACAGCAAAAAGCCACTCAATTAGATTTAAAGGCCAAGCAGGAAGAAACCAAAGCCAAGGATGCTAAAACCCTCAGCGCGATGCTGGATAATGTGGATGTCTATGGCCTGATTCGCCTGGATGGTGCAGTTGATTTTGAAAGCACCACAAAATCACGCGGTCGTACCATTAACCAGATTAATCAGGAACTGCATGAGCCAGATTCAGTACGCTCAGCCTTTACACTGGCGGCTAGCCGGGTCGGTTTTCTAGCCAAAGATATTGGCGGTAATCCGAATATTTCTGCACGTGTAGAGGCCGATTTCTGGACCAATGGGGGTAAAGGTGATGGTGGTTTCCGCATCCGTCATGCACATTTTAAATACTATAACTGGACCTTTGGTCAGGCCTGGTCATTAATGTCTACCCCTGAAATCAGCACCGATGCGGTCGACTATAGCTTGTTGCTGGGTGGTTCGGTTTTGCGTACCCCGCAAATCAGTTATGCCTGGAAACTGGATCCGGAAAACACCTGGAATATCGGTCTGGAATATATGGCAAGTGGAGATCGCTCTTCGGCTTTACCAGCTCTTACCACCAAATATGTGCATCAATCTGGACCATTGCATCTGCTGGCACAGGGCTTCGTCAATGAAAAACAAGCCCAGACCGAAACCGGTGATATTAATAAAGTCGGTTGGGGTGTAGGTGTCGGCGGGCGCTATCATCTTGATGATAAAAACTCGATTCAGGGCAACTATTTTCATATGGTCGGTGACCAGCGCATTGCTTCGTTTTTAGTTCAAGGTTCGACTGTCGATGGTGCTGCTTGGGGGGGTGACTATTCTGTCGATACGGAAAATGATGAATTATTGCTGAACTCCTTCGACAGCTTGAATATTGGTTATACCCACAAGTTCACACCAAAATGGCGCAGCAGTATTGCTGCCAGTCTGGTCGAGTTTGATGACTCCAGTGACTATGCCAAAGCCAACCCAACCACCAATAAGCGCTTAACCGATTATGTGGCCAATGTGATTTATTCTCCAGTACCACATATTAATTTAGGTGCAGAATACCATCATGGTAAACAGGAAAAATTTAATGGCCAAGAAGCCGATATTTCCCGTGTGAATTTATCTGCCACCTATCGCTTCTAATACTTTAGGAGACACGGATGTCAGCTCAAGGGCAACAACCCTCGCGCCGTTTTATGTTTATGATGGCCATGACCTGCGCACTTTGCGCAGGTTGTAATTATTTTAACCAGCCTTTAATTTATTCAATTGCCCAGGACTTGAATATTAGTCTAGAGCAATCGGGCTGGACAGTGGTATTGACACAGATCGGTTATGCAGCCGGTCTGTTTTTATTTGTGCCGTTGGGCGATTTATTTGAAAAGCGTCTGTATATCTGTAGCCTGATGCTATGTACCGGTCTGGCCCTGATTGGACTGTCTGTCAGCGATAATCTCCAAATGCTGTATGGCTTTACCCTATTGGCCTCGTTCTGTTCCATTACCACCCAGATTCTGATTCCTTTTGCTGCAAACCTGAGCCAACGGGAAAAAAGTGCCGAAGTGGTTGGCCTGCTAATGAGTGGCGTACTAGTCGGTATTTTATTTGCACGTACCGTGGCCGGATTAATTTCAACTTTATGGTCCTGGCATGCGGTGTATCTGTTCAGTGGCTGTTCAATTTTACTGCTCAGCATTGCCATGTGGTATCAATTGCCCACGGCCAGAAGTCAGCTAAAAATGAGTATTCTGCAGATTTACCGCTCTTTATTTACCTTCGCCAAAACAGAACCGATGTTGATGCGCCGCAGCTTAATTGGTGGTTTGGCTTTTGGGATGCTCAGTATTATTTTTACCACCATGACCTTTATTCTGGCGGAAGCCCCCTACCATTTTAATGATTTTGAGATTGGGTTGATGGGGATTGTGGGCGTGGTCGGAATCTGGTCATCGCAATGGACCGGGAAGATGATTGGCCGCCACCGGGAAAAATGGCTGGCGCAGCTGGCAACCAGCGGGCTAATTTTAGCCTGGATTCCCCTGTTTTTTGCCCAAGACCGTTTAGAGCTGTATATTTTAGGCTTGATTATTGCCTATTTTGGTATTTCATCTTTACACGTATTAAACCAGAATCTGGTGTATCGCCTTTCAGTTCAAGCGCGTTCGCGTATTAATGCCATTTATATGACCTGCTATTTTTCCGGTGCTGGCCTGGGCGCATTTTTATCTTTAAATTTATGGAAGATGTATGGCTGGTCGGCTTGTGTGCTGTTGGGATGTGCCTTCGCCCTCCTGATTTTTGCGGTAAACCGCTATGATTTAAGCCGGGAAAAGAATTTAATTAATATTCAGCCACAACCCTAATCCAGACCGTCTAGTCATTCTGTCCTTTATACATCGGCTTTAGGACTGATCTTTTCAGACTGCTGTTTTGCGCTTAGCAAGACCGAAGTCTGAACTACTTTAAAGTCGATTCCTAAATAAAAGCTTCACCTCTTAGCGCTTTCACCGCCTCATTTCACCCGCGGAAACGAGATGATCTGGAATCATATCTTTAGGTTTTAAAACTCATGGCACTGGTTTTAGGATTTTTATGGTTAATCTTTTAAAACTTGAGCCCAGCAAGAGTCCTTTTGTCCTAGCTTTGATTTCTGCTCGCAATACTAAAATAAGAAATGCAATGTAGAGAATAAAACAAAAAATTTCTCTCCCTTGGTCGGAAATGAGCAGTGCTGCGACCAAGAAAGAAGGTGTGATCCATCTTCTTCCTGAGCCAGAACTGGGGCAAGAGATGGCGTTTTTAATCTTCTTTTAAATATGAATAAAACGAATATTTTGTGATTGATCAAAGAGATTTAATAATTTCAATATAAAAAATCGCAGCCGAAGCTGCGATTTTTTAATCACTTCAAGAAGAAATGAGATGATTTTAAGCCACCTGACGGGCATCAATTAACGGACAACCAGTCTGTTGCTGCAGTTCGTCAAAGCTCAGCCCATCCACCATTTCAAGTACGAAAGCCTGATTGTCTTTCAGTTCAATCACACATAAATCGGTATAAATACGGTTAACACAGTGTTTACCGGTAATTGGATAAGTCAGTTCATCTACGATTTTCGCTTCGCCATTTTTGGTGACATGCTCCATACAGACATAGACGCAGCGTGCACCGACCGCCAGATCCATGGCACCACCGACGGCTGGTACCGCATCGGAAGCACCAGTATGCCAGTTGGCCAGATCTCCATTAATTGCCACCTGAAATGCACCCATAATACAGATGTCTAAATGCCCGCCGCGCATAATATCGAAGGAATCAGCAGAATTCATAAAGCTACCACCCTCAAGCATACTGACCAGCTCTTTTCCTGCATTAATCAGGTCATTGTCTGGCTGTTCATCTGCACCCAAGGCGGTAAAACCCAAGACACCATTTTCAGAATGTAAAATGACTTCCTGCTCCGGTTTTAAATAGCCTGCCACGCGTGTTGGCAAACCAATTCCTAAATTGACAAAAGAGCCGGTTGGAATGTCTTGTGCGACGCGTTGTACGATCTGTTCACGTGTACGTTTTTGAATATTCATTATTTAATATCTCCAACCTGAACCACATGCTGTACAAAAATGCCCGGCGTTACAATAATTTCAGGGTCCAGCTCACCCAGTTCGACAATTTCATGCACCTGGGCAATGGTCGTTTTGGCCGCCTTGGCCATAATCGGGCCAAAGTTACGTGCGGCCTTGCGGTAGGTTAAATTACCCCAGCGATCAGCCTGATTGGCATAGATCAAGGCATAATCGGCATGAATCGGATATTCCAGGACATAGTCTTTACCGTTAATGTGGCGGGTTTCTTTGCCTTCTGCGATTTTGGTCCCAAAGCCGGTTGGTGTGAAAATGGCGCCTAGTCCTGCACCGGCGGCCTGAATACGACAAGCCAGATTTCCTTGTGGTACCAGTTCCAGTTCAACTTTTCCGGCTTTATACAAATCTTCAAATACAGTGGAATTATTGGCGCGCGGGAAAGAACAGATCATTTTCTTGACCAGTCCAGACAACAGCAAATTGGTCAGTCCACGATCGCCAGACGCTGCATTATTATTGATAATGGTTAATTCTTTCGGACCAAGATCAATTAATGCTTCAATCAGTTCAATCGGTTGCCCTGCCAGACCAAAACCACTGGTCATAATGTGCGCACCATCAGGAATCTGTTTCAGTATTGCCTCGATATCCTGTGTGATTTTATTCATCATCTTGCTTCCTAGCATCTTTTCTATGTTGCGATATACAGATTAATCTGCTTTTTGTGGGTCAAATAAACGGTCTTTAATAAAGAGCGCGGGAATCAGACCACAAAGAAAATAGGCAACGCCCATAATCAATAAACCGGTACCAATTGATCCACCTTGAGCAAAGTAGCCAATGGTTAATGGCGCGAAAACTGCACCTAAACGGCCCACGTTGTAGGCACCACCCACCGCGGTCCCACGGACTTTGGTCGAGAAACTTTCCGTCATATAGGTCGCGTTAATACCGTATGGGATGCCATACAGGAAACCGAAGAACAGCATCAACCAAAGGATATTGTCTGGGGTATTGCCAAATACAATAACCGGAATAAAGATCGCGGTGCCCATGGTCCCGAAGGCAAATACAGCACGACGGCCAATACGGTCAGCAATATAACCGGCAATGACTTTGGTACACATCATGATCAGGAACGTACCAATCATGTACATGGTCATTTCTTTAAACTTGATGCCCAGATCAGATTCTAAATAAGCCGGCAGCCAGTTACTTACACCGTAATAACCAAACTGTAAAAATGCGGTACTGAATGACCAGAGAATGAACATGCGACGGCTTAAGGCATCTTCAAACACCATTTTGAAGGTATTTTTTGGTTTTTCCTGAACAATACCGCTGGCTTTTGCTTCTTGGCGTGCTTTACGCGCATCGAGCCAAGCCTGTGGTTCTGGCACCAAAAAGTGCATCACTACAGCCAGTACAATTGGAATAATGGCGATGTAATACAGATAACGCCAGCCATATTCTGGCAATAACCAGCCTGCTAGCGCCGTGGCCACCACCGAACCTAAGGTCCAGCCGGTCATTAAAGCCGCCAGTACCGTCGAGCGATGCTTGGTTGGCACGTATTCTGCCATGAGCGTGTTACAGGCAATATATAAAGCCCCTAAGCCAATTGCAGAGATAAAACGTAACCACTTGAATTGATCATAGCTTTCTGCGAATCCTAACCAGCAGGTTAAGGTTGAAAAGAGCGCAATAGCAATCACAATCACGCGAACTCGCCCAAAGCGGTCACAAGCCCAACCACCAAAAAAGCCACCAATGGCCATTCCAGCAAGTGTCCAGCTACCTAAGGCACCCGCCTGCATATTCGTTAATGAGAATTCCTGTTTAAGACTGGTCAGACTATAGGCCAATAAGGCAATATCTGCCCCATCCACCAATAATGCTAAAAACGAGAAAATAAAGGCTAAAATCCAGACTTTTTTCTTTGGTCTGTTTTCACCTTCCAGCTGGTGTTGTTGGGAACTGATTGTGTTCATAGCGTCCTTAATATTTCTTTAGCATTCCTGTGCCTGCAGAACTTTTGAGATAACTTATCATCCTGTGATGAGATGATGACTGTTATTCAAACCCTGATTCTGGCTTGGAAAATAATTAAAAACATCCAGTTTTTATTTCCATTTTCCGACTTCATTTTTTGGTATTTACTCTTGCCAGATGAAGTTAAATCATGGTCAAAGTCCATAAAACAGCAGGAGTTCTAGCCAGCAAATGCCGGCTAGAGAGGATCAATTTTTTAGTTAACAAACGCAGCAATTCCGGTCTGTGCACGGCCCATAATTAAGGCATGTACGTCATGCGTCCCTTCATAGGTATTCACCACTTCCAGATTCACCAGATGACGCGCCACACCAAATTCATCCGAAATACCGTTACCACCCA
>NZ_VPBR01000020.1:0-25622 GCF_013418645.1 Acinetobacter sp. YH12132 | reverse complement strand
TCATGAAATACGGTATTCTGATGTGACAAAACCTGAATCCTGGTCGTTAAAGTGTTTGTTTGCACTCATATTTTAACTGTTAGGACTCAGGTTTTTTTATTTAAAGCAAACTATGGGACAGCAGTGGCCTTCGGGCGCCCTTTTTTATTGTTTTAATGAATGAAAATCTCAATAAAAAAGCCGCATAATTTGCGGCTTTCCTTAGTTCAGCGGGTATCCATTAAGCTGGAATATCACGCACAGAAGCTTTACGGATCGCTTCTTTTAGCGCTTCATAGCCATGAATGGCCGGGAACTGTGGAAATTCTGCAATCACATTTTCAGGTGCATCAAACAGGAAACCGGCATCGGCTTCGCCAAGCATGGTGGTGTCATTATAAGAATCGCCTGCGGCAATCACACGGAAATTCAAACCATGTAATGCTTTTACGGCCTGACGCTTCTGGTCAGGTTGACGCAGCTTGTACGCGGTGATCATGCCATTTTCATCAGTTTCCAGTTTATGGCAGAAAATGGTTGGCCAGCCCAGTTGCTTCATTAGCGGATGGGCAAACTCGTAGAATGTATCAGATAGAATAATCAGCTGGAAATGGGTACGCAACCATTCCACAAATTCTTTAGCACCCGGAAAAGGACCCATATCGGCAATCACTTCCTGAATATCATTTAAACCCAAACCATGCTGTTTTAAGATATTCAAACGCTGTGTCATTAATACATCATAGTCAGGAATATCACGGGTTGTCGCTTCTAGCTCTTTAATCCCAGTTTTTTTTGCAAAGTTAATCCAAATTTCTGGAACCAACACACCTTCAAGATCAAGACATACAACTTCCATGAATGCTCCCCATATCTGTCATTGAAAAAAATTTGCTCTATCATAGACCAAGATCGTGCTTTTGACTTGTTCTTTTTTAAATCTATTTTTTTCATAAGCATTGATTTTTTAGTGATAAGTCGGTTTTGGCATTTCTATTAAAATACAGCCGAAATAAATTAATATAGGTTTTGTCATCTCCAAGCCTATAGCCAGGAATATTATGACTACCATTCCCACTATTGATCTCGTTGACGCGCTTGCCGCCGAATATGCAGATAAATCTCCAAGTGAAATTCTAAAACTGGCACTCAGCCAGCCAGGTGAAATTGCGATTTCCTTTTCAGGCGCTGAAGATGTGGTGCTGATTGATATGGCGGCCAATCTGGGTCTGCCTTTTCGTGTCTTTAGCCTGGATACCGGCCGTTTGCATGGCGAAACCTATCAATTTATTGAAACCGTTCGCAAGCACTATAATATTCCAATTGAAATCTGTTTCCCCGAAACTGAAGCGATTCAGCAACTGGTTAATGAAAAAGGCTTATTCAGTTTCTACGCCGATGGTCATCAGGAATGCTGCGGCATCCGTAAAGTTCAGCCGCTGCGTAAAAAGCTGGCCACGCTAGATGGCTGGATTACCGGTCAGCGTAAAGACCAGAGTCCGGGCACGCGTAACGAGATTCCGGTAATTCAGGCTGACCCGGGTTTTTCTGGTCCTGGCAAACAGCTCATCAAGTACAATCCGCTGGCCAACTGGTCCAGCAGTGATGTCTGGAATTACATCCGTTTAATGGAAATTCCATATAATCCATTACATGAAAAAGGTTTTATTTCGATTGGCTGTGAACCGTGTACCCGTGCGGTGTTACCAAACCAGCATGAACGCGAAGGCCGCTGGTGGTGGGAAGATGCAACCCATAAAGAATGTGGACTTCACGCCGGAAATCTGAAAAAATAAATACGCTAGACCACTGCCCAGCAGTGGTTTATTTTTTTACGCAACAGAATAAACAAAGTTCCGCGTTTATATGATAAACACTATATACTAAGTCAGTTCACCTATAATTCTAAAAAGCCGTTCCAATGAGGGTCGGTCATATTGCAGTGAGGCAATTAACGCTATGCGTCCATTACATCCGATTGATTTTATCTTTCTGTCTTTAGAAAAACGCCAGCAACCGATGCATGTTGGAGGGTTATTCCTATTTCAGATTCCAGAGAATGCACCTGAAACCTTTATTCAAGATCTGGTCGAAGACATCCGTAATTCTCAATCGATGCCGATTCCACCATTTAATAATAAATTAAATGGACTATTCTGGGATGAAGATCCTGAATTTGATCTGGACCACCATTTCCGTCATATCGCCCTGCCTCATCCGGGACGAATCCGTGAATTACTGACCTATATTTCTCAAGAACACAGCGCGCTGATTGACCGCGCCAAACCGCTGTGGACCTGTCATATTATTGAAGGGATTGAAGGCAACCGCTTTGCCATGTACTTCAAAATCCATCATGCCATGGTTGATGGCATTGCCGGCATGCGCTTACTGGAAAAATCGCTCTCACACGATCCGGATGCCAAAAGTATTGTACCGCCTTGGTGTGTAGAAGGCCGCCGCGCCAAACGCCTGAAAGAGCCAAAAGCCAGCCGCTTTAAAAATATTGCAGCAGGCCTGAAAAGCCAGCTGGAAGCCACACCGCGAGTCATGTACGAGTTATCACAAACCGTAATGAAAGATATGGGCCGTAATCCGGATTATGTATCCAGCTTCCAGGCGCCAAGTTCAATTCTGAATCAGCGCGTCAGTTCTTCACGCCGCTTTGCTGCACAGTCCTATGAGTTTGCCCGTCTGCATAAAATTGCCAAGGCCCTAGGCGTGACGATTAATGACATTGTGCTGGCCATCTGTTCAGGTGCCTTACGTGAATATTTACTCAGCCAGAATGCCCTGCCAAGAAAACCACTAATTGCCATGGTGCCCGCCTCAGTCCGTAGCGATGATTCCGATGTATCCAACCGGATTACCATGATTCTGGCCAATCTGGCGACGCATAAGGACAATCCGCTGGAACGTCTCAGCATTATTCGCCGCAGCGTACTAAATGCCAAAGAACGCTTTAAACGCATGAATGCCAACCAGATTCTCAACTATAGCGCCTTTGTTTATAGCGCCGCCGGCCTAAACATTGTGTCTGGTTTAATGCCAAAACGTCAGGCCTTTAACCTGGTCATTTCCAATGTACCGGGACCGCGTGAAGCGCTGTACTGGAATGGTGCCAAACTCGAAGCACTGTATCCGGCTTCAATTGTGCTGGATGGTCAAGCGCTGAATATCACCATGACCAGTTATCAGGACAAGCTGGAAGTCGGTTTAACGGCCTGTCGCAATGCCCTGCCAAAAATGCAGAACCTGTTACAGCATCTGGAAGATGAAATTCAGCGTTTTGAACGGATTATTGAAACGGTAGATGTGACCTTGGACGAGGTGGAACAAAAAGTCAGTTGAAAGACTCGGCCCAGGCCGGAAGAACATCGAGATTCAGACGAAAAGTATGAATCTCTTTTTTAAAATTGTAATGATAAGAGAAAAAATTAAGGGGCTTTCAAAAGGCCCCTTAACTTTTAATGGTTCGACATTGTTTTAATAATTGCTGACAGACGGTGCGAATCATGGCGGTAGTAATTTGTACTTCTTTACCTTGCTCATCTACGATATACGCCGCACTGTGTACAGTTTTTGGTTCTAAAACTTTAAGACTTTTATTAATCACGACTTCGCTCATACCCATGATAGACCTCATTTTGCTGAAACCGTAAGGGAGATTACGGCTTTGGCTCTGGTGTATGCTTAGTATTGTGAATCTACCTAAAAAAGTAAAATTTCAGATGTAACAACTGTTTAACGATATCCTGTTACAATTTCAGCTTAAAATGATATCGTATTGCTCTTGCGTGTATAAATTTTCAACCTGGAATTTTATGACACGATTCACGAAATGCTCCAGATCCGCGACGGCTGGTGCTTCTGCGGTTAACAGCCGGTCAATCACCGATGGATGGGCAACGACAGTAAAGCCACGCTGAGATTCAAAGGCACGTGCATAGCGCATAATTTCTCGAAAAATCTCGTAACACACTGACTCGGCTGTTTTCACATAACCGCGGCCCTGACAGGTTGGACAAGACTCACACAGCAAATGTTCCAGAGATTCACGGGTACGCTTACGGGTCATTTCCACCAGACCCAGTTCAGACACCTGGGTAATTTTGGTTTTAGCATGATCGCGTTCCAGCATTTTCTCGAACTGGCACATCACTTCTTCACGATGCTGTGCTTCCTGCATGTCAATAAAATCAATGATGATAATCCCACCCAGATTACGCAGTCGCAACTGACGTGCAATCACCTGTGTGGCTTCCATATTGGTTTTAAAGACCGTGTCTTCCAGACTACGCCCGCCGACATAAGAACCGGTATTGATATCAATGGTGGTCATGGCTTCGGTCTGATCAATCATCAGATAGCCACCCGATTTCAGCGCCACGCGGGTTTGAAGCGCCTTCTGGATATCTTCTTCGACATTGTATAAATCGAACAGCGGCCGCTCACCCGGATAATGCAACAAGCGGTTTTGCATATTCGGCACAAACTCATCGACAAAGTCTTTTAGCTTGGCATAAATTTCACGTGAATCGACATAAATTTTGGCGGTTTCTTCATTGGCCAGATCGCGAATCACACGCTGCGGTAAAGGTAGCTCTTCAAAAATTAAAGACGGCACCGCAATAATTTTCTGTTTACGCTGAATATGCTCCCACAGCTTGGCCAAATAGGCCATATCCTGGGCAATGGCGGCTTCTTCCACCCCTTCTGCAGCGGTACGAACAATCACCGAGCCCGGCAGTTTATGCTGTTTCTGAATGCGTTCAATCATCGAGCGTAAACGGTCACGCTCTTCATCCGATTCAATCCGCTGTGATACCCCAATATGGCTGCCAAATGGCATCAAGACTAGATAACGCGAAGGAATTGACAGATCGGTCGACAGGCGCGCACCTTTGGTGCCGAGCATGTCTTTCATGACCTGCACGGTAAGGATTTGCCCCGGCTGTAACAGCTCAAAGACATTTGGCGTTGGTTGGCTGCGTGGCCAGACCATGTCATTGATGTGTAAAAAAGCGGTACGTGACAACCCAATATCGACAAAGGCGGCCTGCATGCCTGGCAGCACCCGTACCACTTTGCCTTTATAAATATTTCCTACTAAACCACGTTTGGCGGTACGTTCAACAAATAATTCATTGACCGTGCCGTTTTGAATTAACGCGACACGACATTCCATAGGCGTGACGTTAATCAACAACTCGTCAGACATAATACAACTCAAAGCCTTATAAAAATTCTTGTAGCAGCAGTTAATTTAGTGCCTTAACTGTCTGTAATAACTGTACGGTTTCATGCAGCGGCAATCCCACCACATTGCTATAACTGCCTTCAATACGCGGGATATAACGTGCTGCAATGCCCTGTATGGCATAGGCTCCCGCCTTACCCAGCGGCTCTCCACTGGCCCAATAACACTCCATGTCACTCAGACTCAGCGCTTGAAATTCAACCTGGGTACGTACCACTATACTGTATTTTTCTGCTTTTGTGCGTACGCAAACACCTGAAAATACATCATGTTTTCGACCAGAAATCTGCTGCCACATGGCAAAGGCATGCGCCTTAGATTCTGGTTTTCCTAAAATCTGCCCATCAACGCCCAAACTGGTATCAGCGGCAATCACAATCGCCTCTGGAAAACGTGCCAACACAGCATCAGCTTTGGCACAGGCCAGCCGCTCAACATACTGCTCAACTGGCTCATCTGGCAAAATAGACTCGTCGATGTCCGGGCTGTAAATCTCAAATTGCAGCCCCAACTGTGCAAGCAGCTCACGGCGTCGAGGTGAGCTGGAGGCCAGAATTATACGCTGCGCCATTTTCGTAGCAGATAATACAGCACCGGCCAGACCAGAATGCTGGACAGCACCGGTTGCCAGTGACGGGCAAATGGAAATTCAATACCGGCCATAACCTGTAACAGCCAGATCAGCGCCAGATGGACCACAATGGCAATACTGGCAATCACCCATAAATTGGCAAAAGTCATCACCCGACGTTCGCGGGTTAGAAAGCGCGCCACGAAGGTAATTAATACAAAACTTAAGGCATTCATGCCCAGCGGTGCATCCAGCAGCAAATCTGTAAACAGGCCGGTGCCAAAGGCAAACCAGACACCGCACCAGGTCGGCTGGCTCATGACCCAGAACAGCATTACCATCATCATAAATACCGGACGCCAGCCCGATAAGGCATAAGACAAGGGATAAACCAGCAGCACCGAGGCAATAATGACCGAGAAGATAATCGGGAATAAAGGATCTTTGGGTTTGCGCTGGCCCATTTTAGCGATTGGCATGTGGCTGCTCCCGTGATAAGGATTCAGAGAATAACACCACCACATGATGTCCACCGGCCAGCTGTGCAGCAGGAATCACATCAATTTGCGCAAACTCGCCCGAGTTATGCCGGCTAACCTTGGAAATGGTTCCGACCAGATAACCTGCCGGGAAATGTTCACCGAGTCCGGAGCTATAGACTTTTTCACCGACTTTGATATTGGCGCTGGTCGGCACATATTCCATTTTTAAACGACCTAAGTCACCCGTACCCGAAACAATCGCGCGCATACCGGTATGTTCCAGACGTACCGACAGCGAATGTTCTTTATCAGACAGCAGCATCACCCGGCTACTGTGCGGATAGACATCAACAATCTGGCCCATAATACCACGATCATCCAGCACGGTTTGCCCGACTTTGAGCTGACGGTTGGCGCCGCGGTTAATCACAATAATATGTCGTAGCGGATCGGCATCGGTCCCAATCACTTCGGCAATTTCCATGCGTCCGTCAATGATCAGTGGCGTATCGAGCAGGCCACGTAAACGGGTATTTTCGGCAGACAGTTCGGAGAGTTTTTGCAGGCGTACCTGTGCCTGAAGCAGCTCAGCCTGCATCGCGGTATTTTCACGACGCAGCTGGGCTTCAGATTTACTTTGTTGACTTAGCCATTCTCGCGACAACACCGGATAACTTGCCAGCGCATAAATCGGATTATATGCCGCGTACAAGAGATCCCTTGCCGGTTGAATTACATGCGGCATGCGCCAGTTAAAAAACAGCACCACCAGGCATGTAATGACCGCAATAATAAAGGAGCGAAAAGATGGCGGTTGTCTGGAAAACAGATGTGATTGCACCGCCGGGTCCTTTTGATTAGCCTACAAATAACATGTCATGGTTTGGATTATCAAAGAATTCCAGTACCTTGCCACCACCACGGGTGACACAGGTTAAAGGTTCTTCAGCCACAACCACTGGCAAGCCGGTTTCTTTGGCCAGCAGCTTGTCCAGATTACGCAGCAAGGCACCACCGCCGGTCAGGACAATACCGCGCTCGGCGATATCGGAAGACAATTCTGGTGGTGTTTGTTCCAGCGCCGATTTTACTGCGGACACAATATTTTGTAGCGGGTCAGAAATCGCCTGGGTAATTTCATCAGAAGTCACGGTAATGGCACGTGGCACACCTTCGGCCAGGTTACGGCCACGTACTTCAATTTCCAGAGGCTTCGCACCTTCTTCAGGAACCGCCATGCCCACTTCTTTCTTGATGGTTTCTGCTGTGGTTTCACCAATCACACAGCCATGCGCTTTACGGACATAGTTGATGATCTGCTCATCAAACACATCGCCCCCAATACGCAGTGAATCTGCATAGACACAACCTTGTAGCGAAATAATCGCAATTTCAGTTGTACCACCGCCCACATCGACCACCATCGAACCACATGCCTGCTCAACCGGCATACCGGCACCAATTGCTGCAGCCATCGGTTCTTCAATTAAACGGACATCACGCGCGCCAGCATTAAACACTGCCTCACGAATGGCACGGCGTTCAACCAGCGTCGATTTGCATGGCACACACACCACCACACGCGGTGCAGGCGGAAACAAGCGCTTTTCATGCACTTTACTGATGAACTGGTTCAGCATGGTTTCAGTCACTTCAAAGTCGGCAATGACGCCGTCTTTCATTGGACGAATGGCAGAAATATTGGCAGGTGTACGACCCAGCATCTGTTTAGCATCCAGACCGACTGCGGCAACGATTTTCTGTGAACCGCTGTGACGAATTGCCACAACCGTCGGTTCATTTAATATAATGCCTCGTCCTGGCGCATAAATAAGTGTATTTGCTGTACCTAAATCAATGGCTAGATCTGGTGAAAACAAGCCAATTAGTCGTTTTAGAATCACGGAGTCGTTCTCGATTAAACTTTATGTGGACGCAAGTTGGCAACTTTAACTAAATGTGATGCTTTGGACAAGTCAATCGCTTATTATAACGCACGATATTTTGAAAATTTTTAATACTGATTAGGTGATGTTATGTCTACATCGGATGCACAGCATTCTGCAGATTTAAATGCACAAACAGTTTCAGCAATCGCCAATCTTGCTCGGTTGTCGCTCAATGATACGCAATCTGCTGAATATGCTCAAAGTCTAAATAAAATTTTAGGCATGATGGAAACCTTAAAAGGCATCGATACCGATGGCGTTGAGCCACTCAAAAGCCCATTTGACCACCCTCAACCGCTACGTGAAGATGTGGTGTCTGAAGATAACCATCGTGAGGAATATCAGGCCGTTGCACCTGCCGTGCAGGACGGTTTGTATCTGGTACCACGCGTAATTGAATAATTTTTTCAGCGCTCATCTTTTTGTTGAATTCAGGTAAAGAATATTTCTCATGACAGATTTACATCGCTTATCCATTCGTGAACTGACTGAGGGTTTAGCCAATGCAAAATTCTCTGCTCGCGAATTGACCGAACATTATTTAAAACGCATCGAAAAAATTGATGCCCAGGTCAATGCCTATGTCACCGTAACTGCGGAACAGGCGCTGGCCCAAGCCGATGCTGCCGATGCGTTGCGTCAAGCTGGCGGCGCTGGTGTGCTGACCGGTGTGCCTATTGCGCATAAAGATATTTTCTGTACCCAAGGCATTAAAACCACCGCTGGTTCTAAAATGCTGGATAACTTTATCTCGCCTTACGATGCTACGGTGGTTGCCAAAGGTAAAACTGCTGGCTTAGTCACTTTAGGTAAAGTGAACATGGACGAATTCGCAATGGGTTCGACCTCGGAAAGCTCATACTTTGGCGCAACCAAAAACCCGTGGGCACTGGATCGTGTACCGGGTGGTTCTTCAGGTGGTTCGGCTGCGGTGGTCGCGGCTGATCTGGCGCCATTTGCAACCGGTACCGATACCGGTGGTTCGATTCGTCAGCCAGCTTCTTTCTGTGGCTTGACCGGTCTGAAACCAACCTATGGCCGTGTTTCACGTTTCGGTATGATCGCATACGCATCATCTTTAGACCAAGGCGGTCCTATGGCGCGTTCTGCGGAAGACTGTGCGTATCTGATGAACGTGATGGCGGGTCATGATGCCAAAGATTCAACGTCGGTCGAGAAAGATGTCGATGATTACGTGGCGAACCTGAATGGTACATCGTTAAAAGGTTTACGTATTGGTATTCCAAAACAGTACTTTAACGTTGCCGGTCTGGCCGCAGATGTAAAAGCACGCGTTGAAGAATCGCTGAAAAAATTAGCAGAGATGGGTGCCATTCTGGTTGAGGTTGATCTCAACATGACTGAAGCCTATGTACCAACT
Source organism: Acinetobacter sp. YH12132 (assembly GCF_013418645.1). Taxonomy (NCBI): domain Bacteria; kingdom Pseudomonadati; phylum Pseudomonadota; class Gammaproteobacteria; order Moraxellales; family Moraxellaceae; genus Acinetobacter; species Acinetobacter sp. YH12132. The sequence goes on along the minus strand of NZ_VPBR01000020.1, from coordinate 16,000 downwards.
TATTACCTGATTGCGCCAGCGGAAGCATCTTCTAACCTGTCACGTTATGACGGCGTACGTTATGGCTATCGCTGTGAAGATCCAAAAGATATTCTGGACCTGTACAAACGTTCTCGTTCAGAAGGTTTCGGTGCTGAAGTTCAGCGTCGTATCCTGATTGGTACCTATGCCCTGTCTGCCGGTTATTACGATGCCTACTATGTAAAAGCGCAGAAAGTTCGCCGCTTAATTCAGCAAGACTTCCTGAAAGCCTTTGAACAGGTCGATGTGATTGCTGCGCCATCTGCACCGACTACCGCCTATAAAGTAGGTGCTGACCTGACCCCGGTAGAAATGTATCTGGGTGATATTTACACGCTTGCGGTGAACCTGGCCGGTCTGCCTGCCATTAATGCCCCTGTTGGTTTTGACCAGAACAACCTGCCAGTTGGCTTACAGCTGATTGGTAATTACTGGTCAGAATCTCAATTGTTGTCTGTGGTGCACCAGTACCAACAAGCCACCAATTGGCATACACAACGTGCGGCAATTGCTGAGGAGAACGCATAATGGCGAAGAATAACGCGAAACCAAAATCTAACCTGATTGATGGCTGGGAAGTTGTCATTGGGATCGAGATTCACACCCAGCTTGCGACCAACTCTAAAATCTTCTCCGGTTCATCAACCGAGTTTGGTAATGATCCAAATACTCAGGCCAGCCTGGTAGATTTAGCCATGCCAGGTGTACTGCCTGTACTGAACAAAGAAGTGGTTGATCTGGCGATTCGCTTTGGTTTGGGGATTGATGCCTACATCGACCAAGCGTCTGTATTTGCACGTAAAAACTATTTTTACCCGGACTCGCCTAAAGGCTACCAAATTAGCCAAATGGACAACCCGATTGTGGGATTGGGTCATATCGACATCCAGCTTGAAGATGGCACCACCAAACGCATTGGCGTAACCCGTGCGCATTTAGAGGAAGATGCAGGTAAATCGATCCATGACCAATTCGAAGGCATGTCAGGCATCGACTTAAACCGTGCAGGCACACCTCTTCTAGAAATCGTATCTGAACCCGATATGCGCTCTGTTGAAGAAGCGGTTGCCTACATTAAAGCGATTCACACTTTGGTGCGCTGGTTAGGTATTTCTGACGGTAACATGGCAGAAGGTTCGTTCCGTGCCGATTGTAACGTGTCTTTACGTCGTCCGGGTCAACCGTTCGGTACACGTTGTGAATTGAAAAACCTCAACTCATTCCGTTTCATTGAACAAGCGATCAATGTTGAAATTGAACGTCAAATGGAAATTCTGGAATGGGACGGCACCATCGACCAAGAAACACGTTTGTTCGACCCTGTGAAGATGGAAACCCGTTCGATGCGTTCAAAAGAAGAAGCCAACGATTACCGCTACTTCCCTGACCCAGACTTATTGCCTGTGGTGATTCCAGATGCGCAAATTGAAGCCATTAAAGCAACTATGCCTGAGCTTCCTGCTGCACGTCGTGCGCGTTTCGTGGCTGACTTCGGTGTGACTGAATACGATGCTCACGTACTGACACTGACTCGTGAAATGTCAGAGTTTTACGAAGATGTGGTGAAAGCTGCTGGCGGTGCTGCACAAGGTAAGATTGCTGCAAACTGGGTGATGGGCGAATTCTCAGGTGCTTTAAATAAAGCAGGCTTAGATTTGGCTGATTCTCCTGTATCTGCGGAAAAACTTGGCGGTATGATCGCGCGTATTGTGGACAACACGATTAACGGTAAGATCGCGAAGCAAGTATTCGGCTTTATGTGGGACGAAGGCAAATCTGCGGATGAAATTATTGCTGAAAAAGGCTTGAAACAGGAAACTGATACAGGCGCAATTGAAGCGATTATCAAGGAAGTTCTTGCTGCCAATGAGAAGATGGTTGAAGAGTATAAATCTGGTAAAGAGAAAGCTTTCAACGGTCTTGTTGGTCAAGTGATGAAAGCTGCAAAAGGTAAAGCCAACCCTGCACAAGTAAATGAATTGATGAAGAAATTGATTGGTTGATTTGATTAATTTTTGAATAAAAAACCCGCTTTAGAGCGGGTTTTCTTTTTTACTTTATTTTCTCTTTAATAGCCTTACCAATAATCTGCCCTTTATTTGTGAAAGCCGGTAATTTATCAATATCTTCAACTCCAAAGAATGAACTTAATTCATAAAGTTTAGGTTTCAAAGATTTCAAATTAATACCCGAAAGATTGCTCATATCTTCATAATGTAAACTTTCTAAAATAATTTTACTATTTTTTGAAGTAAAAGATTTTGTATCAATATGAAGAAATCCTTTTGCTGTTAAATAATCTACATCCACTTTAGTTGGTGATTGACTACTAAAAAAATCAACTAATTGGTCAATATAAATTGAATAATTTTCTTTCATCAAAGTCTTAAGTTCAATTAAAGCTTCTGGAGGCTGATGTTTTTCAATTTCTTGCACAGCCTGGTAAGGAATGTAAAACATTCCTTTTCCCAATTCCTTTCCAAGCTGGGGATTAGCTCTTAATGCATATATAAAGCCGATAAAATTAATTTGGTTTTTTGACAAATTATTTAAAGATTCAATCGCATCATCCAAAATATAACTTTCATCGTCCGCCTCTGCAGAATCAAGTTTTTTTGATAAAAGCTCTATTAAAAGTTCTTTTGAAGAATTCTCTTTTCGTCTAATGACATTTTTTAATCCTTCATGAAAAAGGTATTGAAAATTTGAGCTTGTCACCTTAGAAAGTATTTTTATTGCTTCTTGATCAGAGTTATTACTTGAGACTAGTTTCGACTCCAACATTGAATTGATACTTTGCTTAAATTCCTGTATTTCTGCTTGTACTTTTTGATTTTCTACTTCAAGCAATTGAGGACCATGTATTAGTAACAGTTCAGGCACTCTTTTTTCTATTTGGTAATCAATAGTTTCTATAATTTGCAATAAGGTTGGGCCATTATAAATATCTCTGCCTGCTTGCTGAACCGTACTATTTTCTGAAGCCTCTGCCTCCATTTTAACCTTTTCCAACATGCTTACTTTCCACTCTTACTTTTGATTTTTTCCTTTAATTTTACATCACGACCTGCCTGAATAACTGTTGAGCCGTTAGAAGCTTTAGCTGAATTTCTAACTCCCAAAGTACTTCCAAACATCGCAATTATAGCTGCTAACAAGCCATGTAAAGCCGAAAATATAATAGCCCATGTGTTGTAATCATAACCAAACCAATCAATTTTAAAATAAATAGCACTTCCTATTGTCAAAACCCAAACAACAGCCACTAATAGATATAAAATTTTCAAACCACCCCCGTTATTACTAAATAAAATTTATTTATATCAGAATCTTGTAGCAATTTCATGAATTTATTAAATTCAAAATATCAATTTTTAGTTATGCATTAAATCATGACTATCAAAACAGTATCTTCCTTCACCAAACTCGAAGACTTAGGACGTATTCAACTGTCAAAGTCATTCTTCATGCGCGACTTCCTCTATAGCGAAATCGCCAATTGGTACGGTGTACCCAACTTCCCTGACCATCCTGACATTGCCATTCGCACAGGCAAAGAACTCTGCCAACAACTGCTCGAACCATTACAAGAAAAATTTGGACGAATTGCGATTCGCTCGGCATATCGTTCTCCAAGTGTCAATCAACTCGGCAACGAAAAAGGACATAACTGCGCGAATAATGAAAAAAACTTTGCGAGTCATATTTGGGACTATCCCGATACAAAAGGTTATGGGGCAACGGCGTGTATTGTCATTCCATCATTTTTAGAGCTATATGAAAAAGATCAAGCCAATTGGCAACAACTCGCCTATTGGATTCATAATAATTTGAATTACAACCACCTACAATTTTTCCCAAAACTTTGTGCATTTAATATAGGCTGGCATGAACAACCTGCACGGGAAATTTATAGTTATATTCAGCCAAAAGGTTATTTGCTGAGGGGTGAAGCTGTAAATCCGGAGTTTGAGAGGTTTTATCCCGATCTTATTTAATAGCCCTCCTTGCGAAGCTTCGCTTCTCACCTTTAAAAAAGGGAGACTTTGTCATGTGATTAATTGGATACGCGGTGTTCCCTCTCCTGAGCAAATTTTAAAGCACTGCTTTAAAATGAAGCGCAAGAAAGGAGAGGGTTAGGGAGAGGATTATTAAAAGCGTCCCTCTCCTGAGCAAATTTTAAAGCACTGCTTTTAAAACGAAGCGCAAGAAAGGATGATGGCTAGGGAGAGGTAAAATTATTCCCCTCGAATCACCCCCAACTTATTCCACACATCTGGCGTCAAAAAGGTCATCATCAACTTGTTTAAATCCAGATAACGCAGTACACCACTCAGCTGACTTTTAATTTCAGGCGTCTTTAAAAGTTCTTCACCGGTAATTTGTCCCAGCTCCTGAAAACTGCTGCCGACCGCCTGTATTCCTTCAGTCTGAATCACAGCTTTGGCTTGCGTAGAACATTGCTCTACCAGTATCCGTTGCAAAACGGTTGCCAGCTTTTGATCTAAAACCTGTTTTTGTTCTGGCGTTACCTGACTCAAGTGTTTCAAATCCGGATGTGCCGATAGCGCAACAAAGGTCCACTGTAATACCGCAGTTTTATCGGTTGCCGTGGTCGACTTCACCAGACAGTCACTCAACTGATCAACGGCCGGACCAGCCGTACTCACTTGTGAGCAACCCAATAGCGCAATCGCCAGGCCCCATCCTCGTAGCTGCTTTAGACTCAACTGCATCATGTTATACCTCGCCAACATCGACTCATCCCAGAAATAGCCTATTTGTAGCATGCAAGCAGCAATCTCACCTGTTATGACTATGTAACGCGCATAAAAAAGGAGAAGTGATGTGCTTCTCCTTATTACTTATACTGACTATTTCATTTGCCTGAGCATACGCTTGGCACCGGCATGATTATACTGGTTGGCCAGCTCCTGTAAAATCCGTTTGGCCCGGGCTTTGGGCTGGGAAAAACGGTTACTAAAACTCGGCACAGCGCTTAAGCAACGCGCCAGTAAAATCCCCGATTCAGCATAGACATTCCGCGCATTGGTGCCCTGTAAACGGCCATAATTATAGGCCCGCTGTGCGCTATTACAGGCATTTAACTCATTGCGGCCACTGTTTAAATCACGGCGTGCAGCGACATAATATTTCATCTGCTGCTGTTGCGGGGTCGCAGCCACCACAGGCTCTGCTTTTACGGGTGCTGGGGGTTTCTCGGCTGGAAGTTCCGGTGATTCTTTTGGTTCGGGCTCTTTGGCAACAGCTTTAGTGTTTTTATTATTCCGATTAGTGCTGGTATTAGCCTTCTTGCTACTGGAAGATGCCGAACGATAAAAACGCCGTGCTTCATCTTCCGTCATGACTTGAGTGAGTAAATGCACAATGCGGACTTCACCCTGGCCATCACGTTTACGCTCGCTGACCGGCTCGATTGAAACAATCCAATCCGGGCCATTTTTTCTGACACAGCGATAGGCACCAATGCCCTGATTGACATCGCGATAAGTCGCCAACAGTTTTTTGGACCAACTGTTTTTCAGCATCGACATCGTACTTTTATAGGCCAGTTTTAAATGTCCTTGCTGCGACTGACAATAGCTGCCCATATATTTGCGAGGAATCAGCGATTCTGCCGCCAGCTCTTTACGCTGTGGTCCCCAGTCATATACATAGGCTTTGGCTGAACCATTGGCCTGATTCAGATTTTTTTTCGCAATCAGCTCTTGTGGCGAAGCAAAGTGCTTCAAGGCATCTGGACTAAAACTCTCTACACTGACACAGCCCGAAAAGACGACACCGACCCCAGCCAACATCATGAAGGTTTTGACATTCACGTCTTTATTCTCTATTTTTCCCCACTCAAAACATAGCTCAAATAGGCGCAAATAACAAATCTAGCCAATTGATTTTACTTGATATTTCTCGTTTATTTATTACTACTGCCCCGCACTATCATCTGATAAATGCAAAATATCCAGAGTTTTAACAACGAAACCTGAACGCCTTAACACTTTCATCCGATCATTAAAAAACCCGCCTTAACAGCGGGTCAGTTGGGAATGACTTAATCATCCAGGGTCGATTCAAAGGCTTTTAAACGTTTATAAATCGACAGCAGTTCAATAATGGTTGGCCAGGAGGCAATTAAATACTGGAACGATTCACGTACCTTACCGAACACGTTACCAATCTGCATCATCAGGCCAAGGGTAATCGCTCCAGCAGCAATACTTGGGAACAGCACAAACAGACCGTAAATATTGTCCAGCTGCATGTACCAGATTCGTACCAGGTTAAAATAGGCATAATGGAAATACAGGCGGAAATAATTCAGACGAACCTTGCTAAACAGCTCTTTTAAAGTCAGCGGATCGGCACGCTCGGCATGATCTTCCCCATAGACCAGTTCTTTACGATAAGCCGCTTCCACCTTCTGGTTGTTAAACTCCAGTCCTGGCAGTTTATAACCGACCACCATCAGCAGTACGGTACCAAACACCGCCCAACCAATTGCCGCCCACACCAGCGCATAAGGAATTTCCCCCAGAATTGGCAGGGTTTTCACATGGCTCGATAGCGTTACCAAAACCGGTAAAAAGGCAATCAGGGTAATGAGCGCTTCAATCAGACTGACGCCCAGACCTTCGGTGGTACGGGCAAAGCGCATGGTATCTTCCTGAATACGCTGCGATGCCCCTTCAATATGACGTAAGCGGTCCCAGTAGGCGGTGTAATAATTGTTCATTGCCGTCCGCCAGCGGAACACATAGTGGCTGACAAAGAACAGGTTAAATACCGAAACCGTCACCGCCACAATTGCCACATACAAAAAGGTCATGATCTCGGCATAGAGGTTATTCACATCACCGCCGCCATTACTCAGCATTTGCTGGATCAGGTCATAAAACGGGCTGTACCAGGCGTTAATGACCACGCTCACCTGCACCCAGAACCAGATATTAAACAGAATGAAAGATGAGCCCCACACTGACCAGCGCTGCCAGGGATTATCCGATTGAATCCGCCAGAAAATTGCAAAAATGGCTGTGGCCAGAAAATACCAGAGATAGAACCAGAGAAATGCCGGTGACCAGAAACGGCTGACCCCAATCGGGAGTTCTGCTTCATGATAGCCTTCAGGCAAACCGATGATAGTGCCCCAGCCTTGTCCACCGGAATACCACAGCACCAGATTAAAAATGAACCAGAGTAACAGCGAACTAAAAAACCATTTCGGATGTGGAAAAAATGACTTAAACATGCAGTGTTCTATTTCCTTTATTCTTTTCAAGACGTTGAAAAGCCGCGTTTACAACATTGCAGCACGCAATGCGCCACGCGATGACTTCAACATGAGCAATATACAAGATTTCCCCGACAGCGCATGTACTTTTCAGTACCGATTTTTCCGCTGACCGATATTTAAAGCAATATAAAACCCCGATACTCCCCCTGACTATTTTTAGTAAAACAATAAAAAATCAAGAGCTTAAAATACCAATTTTTAGATTAAAAATTTAACTTTATTTTTTAAAATATCAATTACTTATTTATAATCTGACAAATAAAACCCATATTCCCGACCAGACAATGCTAAGATAAATATGTGATACATAATACATTTTTGAGGGAAATCATGATGGAAGTGAAAGCTGTTGAACTTATTCAGCCTCTGGTACTTGAGAAAGAGAACTGCCCACCTATCCATTTTGAGACAGGCACTATTTTAAAAGTTCTGATGACCACGCCAACAGCGTATCTGGTCACCGCCGACACTGAATTTAATTTCACCATTTCATTTCAAGATGAAAACAAGGTCTGGCGCAAGCTTTAGTCCTCATTCCAAGCGCGATTCTTATCTCCATTCAGGCAGCTTATCAGGCTGCCTGTTTTTTTTGCAGATATAAAACCAGAGCAGCCGAATTCCAGCCAACCTTTAAGATACAGTGTGCTGGGAATGTGCCTGTAAATCGACAATCTTACCCTCCTGATCATGATAGACCGTGACAATTTTGGCCTGACGGGATTGCGTTAACATCACCGGTTCCAGCTGAAAATGCTCGGCAAACTGGTTTAGCGGTGCCGGTTGCATGGTCTGGATGGAATATGCCGGAATATAGTTGGTCCACAGCCATAAACTCAAGCCACAAGCCACCAGCGCACTAAAACCGTTTTGCAGAATACTCAGCATCAACTGGGCCACTTGCTGAATCAGTGCATCCCGTTCCAAATCCAGTAAACCCAGACTGCTTAAAACCGGCTGCCACAACAGGCCCCAGGTCAGCCATAAGCCGGCGGTACACACGTTCGAGGCATAACGCTTTTGCCACGGCAATTCATAGCGATAATCAATAATTAAAGTATTGGCTTTCACAACTTTACTCTCAACACATCACATCGCGACAGTTAGCTGTCACGTTTAATTCCACGATCGGGACTGATCCAGCGTGCACGTTTCCCTTCCCCACGCAGCAGCATTTTTGGAAACGCCACAATACTGGCCGATACGGTAATCAGCCAGAACATGAACGGATACCAGATCATCCAGAAATAGTTTTTGGCCAGATTTTTTTCATAGCGGCTGTCCATCCATTTGCTGACCATAAACTGGAACAAACAGGTCGCGCCCAGCACAATACCCACCCCTTGCGGTAAAAACGGCGATTGCAGTTCCGGCAACGGTAAAATAGGCAGGCAGAAACTTAACATCCAGAGCAGACACAGCAACAGCAGCAGATATGACCAGACCAGAGTCAGCATCATTTCCAGAATCAGCGGCCACAAATAATTCAGCTTGGGCTTAAAAATTACATCAATATTTTTATTTAACACCTGCGCCCCACCCATGGCCCAGCGCAAACGCTGTTTCCATAAGCCTTGCAGGGTTTCCGGCATCAGTACCCAGACCAGTGCATTCGGTTCAAATTCAATTTTCCAGCCGGCACGCTGCAGTTTCCAGGAAATATCAATATCTTCGGTCAGCATATCGTGCGACCAGTAACCGACCTGATGTACCGCGCTTTTACGAAAGGCGGTAATCGCGCCGGAAACAGTAAAAATACGGCCATAGGTGCGCTGGGCACGTTTAATCATGCCAATAATCGAGGAGAATTCTCCGACCTGGACCCGGCCCAATAAGGTCGAGCGATTGCGAATTCGCGGATTGCCCGTAACGGCGGCCACCGCCGGATCACGCTGGAAATGGCGTAACATCCAGCTGGCGGCATGCGGATCGAGCAAGGCATCACCATCAATTCCAAGCAGGTATTCGGCATCGGTGACCAGACTGCCGGCTTGCAGGCCCATGGCCTTGCCCTGATTTTCCGCCAGATGCACCACCCTTAACCGTGGATGCTGGGCCGCCAGACGGTTCAGTACCTCGCCAGTATTGTCCGAGCTGCCATCATTAATCGCAATGACTTCAAAGTTGGGGTACTTTAATGCCAGTGCCTGGGTGATGGTTTCCTCGGCATTATCGCCTTCGTTAAAACACGGAATGAGCACCGCCACCAAAGGATATTCCTGTAAAGCTGGCGGCTGAGTAAAGGTCGGATCTTTGCGTTCTTTGACATAGAAAATCAGCGCGCCCATCATCCATAAATAGGACATGAACAGCGGATAATAAAACACAAAGTTCAGCACCGATTGCCAGAGTTCTTGCAACATGGTTGTTCCTCTAGCCGGTTACGGTGCGGATGCGGGCTGAGACTGGAAGGCCTGACGCAGCACAGCCGGATCAGGATGATTCTGGATCGGATCATCCGGATAGTAGGCAATGTGCTTCACACCGGCCTGATAGAGTTTCTGAATTGTTTCCGCAATTTCCGCAGATGGAATTTTATTGCCATTACGCCAGTCGACGGCCTGCAATTCAAACACCGTTTTACGCAGCCCTTGCGGATACTGCTGCACCCGACTCAATAACTGCTGATAAAACTGCGCCGGATCATCGACCTGTTCCATATATGGCATGGCCATAATCGCGGTGAAGTCATAACGGTTTAGCGACTGTTCCAGCGACTGGGCATACCAGTTTTCTGAATAGGCCGACAGTGCCACCTGTGCATACAGGTTACGCGAGGTCTGCAAATAAGGCTGATACTGACGCACGGTCTCAGCCAACTCCATGGCAAAATCATCAATTACTTTGACTTTATAAGCTGTCCATTTCTGTAAGGCGGCATCATCAGCACGCAGTTGTGCCAGATCGGTGGCTAAGCCCTGCTGCTGGTAGGCCTTTTTAGCCCAGCTGCTGGCATCTTCATAATCGGACAAGGTGGCATCATCATGGAAAATAATACCGTTGAACTGCGCCGATTTGGCCAGATCTTCATAAATGCCTTTAATGGTGTTGCGGGCGCGCGGCGAAAATGGGCTTAAACGGTGATAGCCCATGTTCAGATGCTTGCCGCTATGCGGCTGCTCGGTTTGCACCAGATCTTGGGCCACCGGATTAGAGACCGGTAATTCCCAGGCAAATACCGGCATCCAGGCATAGACACGACGTACCTGAGTCCGGGTCTGGATTTGCCAGGCCACACGGTTAAACAGGTCGGCACGCATTGGAATATAACGGTTCGGGAAATAGACCAGATCGGCCGAGCCATTGCCATCCGGATCAGAAAATGCCTGCAAATATACGGTATTGACGCCAATCTGCTGAATCCGGTCCAGCAATAAGCCTAAATTACGTTCCTGCTGCTGCGGGTCCGGATCATAAATATAGTCAATATCGACATGCATGATCTTTTGCGGACGATCATTGTCCGTGCGCTGCTGCTGATGTTTCTGGATTTCTTTGGCCAGTAGCGCTGCATCCATGTGTTTTTGAATCAGGATTCGCGGCAATCTGGAAAAACTGTTTACAGGTTGATTCTCGGCATCATCCAGCGTCAGGCTGATTGGCATCTTCAGTTTTTCAGCAATTTTTACCGTATGCAAGTTATAGCGACCATAGGGCCAGACCATAATTTTTGGCGCTTTCAGGCCATGTTTTTGCACTAGGAGCTGATTGGCTTTTAAGTCCTGCTGAATACGTTTCTGATAAGCGTTGTTATCTTCATAACGCTGCTGCTGCGGAAAATAGGCACGTGCTACGGTGGCTGGCAATTCATTGCCCTGCGGATTGGCCACAATGCCTTTATGCAGGTCATAACTGTGGCTGGCAATTTCCACCAGACCGCTGGCCTGTAATTCTTTTAACTGTGCCCAGCTTAAAAAATGCTGGCGTGACACCAGTTGCCCGCCAAAATTAACCTGTTGCTGTTCTGCTGGTTCTAACCAGCGCCCAACCACCGACAACACGGCCGGAATATTCCGCTGTTTTAAAACAGGATAGACATGCTGATAAAAACTTTGATAGCCATCATCAAAACTCAACAAGACTGATTTTTCCGGTAGCGCCTTGTTGTGTTGCTGTGCCTCTAACAGTTGCTGACTGCCAATAAACTGAAAGCCATTTTGTACCAGCCAGTCCAGATGCTGCTGCAATTGTTTAGGCTCAATCGCATATTCAGGCATTAACGGTTGTGGTTCAGAAGTGACTTCGTGGTAGGCAAGGATCGTCAAGTTTTTCATTTCATTTCCCGCCTGTGCCCAACCCATGAGCATACTACAAAGAAAGAAAACAAAAATCTGGACCGCTTTAATAAACTGAAATAGAGGAGACATAAGGCGCGCGGAATTCATGGTACAGACAAGAAGATACGATGCTACATTCGAGCAATTGCGCAGATTCAACCATTATTTTATTATTATTTGTGTATACATTTGTTAATTAATCCCGTTTTTTTGCTTTTTGCCCTTGCTTTCAAAATAAAGCAATAAAATATTTATGATTTTATATCATTCACTTAGTTTTACTTATTTTTTAGCCACCCGCCAACGGGTCAGTTGATAATTTTCTAAATGGTAGACGCTTTTATAAGCCCAAAATGTGATCTGGTTTTCAATTTTAAATTCTCACCATTTGATACTGAAGTATTTTTCAAAACGCTAATACATCTGCAAAAATGGAAATGTGGAGATCATTTTGAGCTGAAGATTCACCGCTAAAATAGTATGGATTGAGTCATCTAGATAATTGGAAGTGGGCCGATGAAATCATGCCCTTTCCCCTTCCTTCTCTGGCATATTGTGCAGGCTTAGGGTTTAATGACATTTACCCCAAGTGCACATGGAGAAAAGATGCAAACGCTCGTATGCTATAAACAGCTACCGATCTGGACACAAGACACTATCCCGCCTGGCTTTTTACGCCAGCACAATACCAAAGCCGGCACTTGGGCCCAACTGAAGGTTTTAAAAGGTGAATTGCATTTTGCCTTGCTCGATGAAGCAGGCACGCTGTTGTCTGAACATCTGTTTAGCCCGGAGCAGCAACCGCCCATGCTTGAACCGCAGGTGTGGCACAAGATTGTTTCAGCCAGTGCCGATATTGAATGTCAGCTCAGCTTCTACTGCACAGCCGATGACTACTTTGCCAAAAAATATAAACTGACCCCGACCCATTCAGAAATTCTGGCCGTACAGCCATCTTTACAGGGCAACACGGCGCTGGATGTTGGCTGTGGCAGTGGTCGTAATGCGCTGTTTTTAAGTCAGCACGGTTTTCAGGTCGATGCCTGGGATGTCAATGCCCAAAGTCTGGAGCGCCTGAACGAGATTATTCAGCAGGAACAGATTCAGAACATTCACACCGCACTGCGGGATTTAAATATTAATCCACAGATTCAGGGCCAATACGATTTTGTGTATTGCACGGTGGTGATGATGTTTTTACAACCCGACACCATCCCAACCCTAATTCGGCAGATGCAGCAGGGCACCAAAGCTGGCGGCCTTAATCTGATTGTTTGTGCAATGGATAGTGAAGATTATCCGGTTCAACCGGACTTCCCTTTTAGCTTTAAAGCCGGAGAGTTAAAGGCTTATTATGAGGGCTGGAATTTGCTGAAATACAATGAAAATATCGGTGAACTGCACCGTGTCGATGAACAGGGCAAGCGTATTCAACAGCGTTTTGCGACATTATTGGCACAGAAAACAGCGTAAAAAATTTATCCTTACATATAAAAGCTGATCATCTGGATGATGGGTCGGCTTTAGAGAAAGAATAAAAAACAGTGATAGTCAGCAAGTTTAATAACTTGCTGATGATTCAATAATTATTGGATAAAGCGACTAAGAAAACGTTACAGCAGATATTCCCAGATCACATAGCCTAGACCAAAACCAATCAATGAATACAGCGTAATAATAAAGAAGACAAAACTCGCGCTATTTTTCTTTTTTAAAAAGCTCATTGTGATCTCAACGGTAGAATCTGTTGTCACATCTTACCCCAATTTGAGGATTTTTAAAGAGTGATCCTAGACAGTATTGTGGACAGTCGGTCCCTCTAAACTCTTAAAATGTTTCTGTTCAAAGGCTTCTGGGCTTAACCAGCTGTTTGCGGAATGCCTTCTGACCCGATTGTAATAAATCTCAATATAGTCAAACAAGACAGCAGTCGCCTCTTTTCGAGTGGCAAACACACTGCCATGTATCACATGACCTTTCAATGTATGAAAGAAGCTTTCGGTCACTGCATTATCCCAACAGTTCCCCCTGCGTGACATACTTTGAATACAGTTATTCGTTAATAATAGCACCCTAAAATCACGACTACAGTACTGTGAGCCTGAGAAGCACTGCTTCGCAAGGGAATGCACCATGACACCCGTTGGATAACCCTGACGAGCCATTGCACAATTAAATGCATCACACACCAATTGACGGTCTATTCGATGGCTGGTTTGCCAACCCACAATACGACGACTAAATAGATCCAGCATCACACATAAATACAGCCAACCTTGCGTGGTACGGATGTAGGTAATATCCGTTGTCCAAACCTTGTTAGGCTGAATGACTGTAAATTGACGCTCCAACAGATTTGGTGCTGTAGGCAAACGATGGTTTGAATCTGTCGTATGCTTGTATTTACGTGCAATCCTGCTACGTAAACCAAGCTTTTTAAGCATTCTTCCAACGGTTCGTTCGCTCATGCTGTAACCTAAATCATGCATGTCATGTACCAATGAAGGTGCACCCAATCGTGCATGATGCTGCCAATATACGGCTTTTAAATCATTATATTTTTGCGCTGTATTGGCCTGGCGTTTTCGCCAGGCATAATAGCCTGAAGTGCTGACACCCAGGCATTTACAGACAGAAGATACAGTGACTCCATTCACAGCTAGATCTTGAATTACCGTGTACTTTTCTTGGAATGATCTGTCAGAAAGTACACATGCGCTTTTTTTAAGATGTCATTGGCTTCCCTGGGCTGTTTGACTTCTTTCTCTAATTCCAAGATCCGCTGTTGTTCTGGTGAAAGTTGACGTTTGCTTGAACCTGCCGGATTGGTTTCACGAATCCATTTATCTAATGTTGAATAACACACACCTAATTTCTGGGCGATTGCAGCTACAGACTCGTGTGAGTTTGAAAGTGCATAATCAATTGCTTGCTGTTTAAATTCAGGACTAAAACGTTTGGCCATTTCTTGTATCTCCAAAGTTAACGTTACGTTATCTTTAGAGGGAAGTACTGTCCATTATTTTGGCTAGGATCACCTGGTTAGATCAAAACTTGAAGGATAAAGATAGATTTTATCGCTGGTATTTCGAACTTGCCTTCTGGACTGGTTGTAGACCTTCAGAAATGATTGCTCTAAGAGAAAGTGATATTGACTGGCGTGAGGGTACTTTAAAAGTTAACAAAAGCAGAGTTCGGAGATTAGAGAAAAAAGTTACTAAAACACATACCTCTAGAGATATCTATTTAAATGAGAGATCTTCTTTAGCTTTAAAATCTCTTATTCAATTTAAGAATGATCATGGCTATGAATCTAATTACTTAATGCTCTGTCCAGAAACTAGTGAGCCTTTTTTCAACGAAAAGCCTCCTCGTATACGCTTGGTAGAAGCTATGAAGGCATGTTCAATTCGCCATAGACCTGCTTATAACGCAAGACATACTTATGCAACAATGTTGTTAATGGATGGAGTAAATCCTATGTTTGTCGCAGATCAACTTGGACATAGTTTACAGATGCGTAAGCGTCCGCTGAATCCCATGCCTATTTTTTAATTTTGGTCGGATTTCCAGCGGTGTGGCAGTAATTCTTCTATTTGGGTCACTTTATGCGTCGGCAGCCTTTTCAGCACATCACTTAAATAGGCATACGGATCCAGTCCATTCAGCTTTGCTGACTGGATTAAAGTCATGATATTGGCAGCTCGTTGGCCGCTGCGCAGCGAGCCAGCAAACAGCCAGTTCTTACGTCCCAACGCCTAGGGGCGCATCTGATTTTCAATCCCTTGCGCAGCAATGCTGCTCATATCTATAGGCAAATTACCATCATTCAGATAGCGGCAGAGTGCCTGCCAGCGTTTTAGGCTGTAATTGATCGCCTTGGCAGTTGGAGAACTCGATGGCACCGTCAGATAATGTTGGTTGAGCCATTCATACAGTTGTTGCATCACCGGTTGACTATGCTTTTGCCGATATTCGCGGCGATGTTCTGCTGTACCATCGGTCTTTTTCCTGAGTTCTGCTTCTATGGCATACAGTTTCTGAATCAGCACTAATGCCTGTTCAGCGATCTGACTTTTCCCGGTCACATGCAGTTCATGGAATTTACGACGCGCATGCGCCATGCAGCCCACCTCAATGACCTGGCCTGATTTAAAGCGTGCTTTATAACCGCTGTAATCATCACAGACCAGATGGCCCTGCCAGTCTTTCAGGAACGCTTCAGCATGCTGACCTGAACGACTATCCTGAAAGTCATAGATCACGGCTTGAACTGGATTGTACTGTGTAGTGGCATAGGCCCAGACATAACCTTTCTTCGGTTTTTTCTCATTCTCACCCATCCGCATAATGGTGACCGGCGTTTCATCGGCATGGATCACCCGCTGTTGCA